>CAYVUQ010000008.1:0-5377 GCA_964454915.1 uncultured Puniceicoccaceae bacterium | reverse complement strand
TGTTTTGAGTGACGATCGTCACTCAAAACATGTAAGTTTCCGCCTCGAGATTGGTCTTACTAGTAGTCGTATCCAGTTTTCGGGTGAAACATTCCCTGAAAGGTGTCATCCTGTGTTTGCCTAAGGTCTGGTATTAACGCTCGGCTTGGCCTTGGACGATACGATCCTGTACGAGGTCGGCAAACACATCCCCGGTTCCGCCTATCGCAAAGACCCGCTCGACGCGGCCTTCCATTTGAATCGCGTATGGGCGCAACGCCGCCTCCAGGTCAGCGGTACCGTGGCGGACGAGTGCGGCAAGGTGCTTATGATTCCCGTTGCCTTGGGAGATGACCACTCTGCGCCCCGCAAGCCCCGTAAAGGCTCCGAAGCGCAAAAGGTTCAAGCCTGCAAAGAGCAGATGAAGCAGCCGTCTGGCACTGGGACATAGAGGGAATCCACCGCGACGAAAAAAACATCCTTGGCGCAGGACAAGCCCAGGCGGGCGATGAAACCTCCGCCGTCAGTATCCCAGCCACCGCAGTGGCCACCTTTGCCATGCTGTACCTGACCGATATCAATGCATGCGGGCCAAAGCCATAAGACCCGGGATGATAACCGACTTCATGGACAAAACCACCCGCAATACGAAGTCGGCTCAATACGACCCGGACCTCTGTAGCACCCTGTTTGCTGCTACCGCATGATCTCTGTGAACCAGTCTCGTGGGCAGAACTTACATGTTTTGAGTGACGATCGTCACTAAAAACATGTAAGTTTTTCCGGGTCTCTCTCTCGGGCGCATATTTCTTGCCCGGGGGCCCGTTCGTGGAGAGAGTTATCTTTTATGACCAGGATTTTGATCGTCGGATCCGGAGCGCGTGAACATGCCGTTTGCAAAGCACTGCTGCGCTCGCCGCAATCTCCCGAAGTTCTTGTCTTCGGGAGTACCAGCAACCCGGGAATGACCTCGGTCGCGTGCGCCCACACTGCCGGTGCTCTCACCGACCCGGTCGCCGTGGTCCGTTTCGCAAGGGAAACAGGTGCCGAACTGGCCGTTGTCGGACCCGAGGCCCCGCTGGACGCGGGTGTGGCCGACGCCCTGATCGAGGCCGGAATCCCTACTGCGGGACCAGGGCGCGCCCAGGCCCGCATCGAGAGCAGCAAGGGCTTCGCACGCGATCTTCTGGCCAGGCACAACATCCCTGGATCGCCCGCCTACCGCTCTTTCCAGACAATGGAGGGGGTCGAGGCCTTTCTCGACGAACTGGCCGACCAATACGTAGTCAAGGCCGACGGGCTGATGGGCGGCAAGGGTGTCAAGGTCGCCGGAGAGCACCTGTCGGACCACAAAGAGGCCCTGACCTGGTGCCGGGAAATTCTCGACTCGGGATCGGGCTTCCTCGTCGAGGAAAAATGCGTGGGCCCCGAGTTTTCACTCTTCACCTTCACCGATGGCGAGGCGGGTGTCCATTCCCCCCTGGTCCAGGACCACAAACGGGCTTTCGAGGGTGACACGGGCCCCAACACCGGTGGCATGGGCAGCTATTCGATGCCGGATCACCGGCTCCCTTTTGTCACCGAAGAGGACTTCGCCGCCGCCGCACAAATGAACGAGCGCACCCTCGAGGCGATCGCCTCCGAAACCGGGACGTCCTACCGGGGCATCCTTTACGGCGGTTTTATGGCAGTGCGGGAGGGCATCCGCCTGATCGAATACAACTCCCGGCTGGGGGACCCCGAGTGCATGAACCTGCTCGCCCTCCACGAGGGCGATTTCTGCGAAGCGGTCCGCGGGATGGCCTGCGGCGGGCTGCGGCCCGACTCGCTCCTTTTCCGGCGGGAAGCCAGCGTCTGCAAATACCTGGTGCCCGAAGGCTACCCCGAGCAACCGCGCAAGCTCTTCCCGGTCGATTTGTCCGGTGTGCCGAATTGCGACGGCCTTGTACTCGGCTCGGTGGACGAGCAGGAAGGTCGGCTGCTTGCGGCTGGTTCGCGCACTCTGGCCTTCGTAGCCACTGCCGCCACCCTCCCCGAGGCCCAGGAGAGGGTGGAGAAACTGGTCCGATCCGTGCCGGGACCGCTCTTCCACCGCCCCGACATTGGAACGGAGGCATTGGTGCAGAAGCGGGTGGATCTCATCCGACAATTGCGCGGATGAGCCGGAGGCGGAAAATTCGTCTGGGGGTCCTGGGTTCGACCCGCGGGAGTGCCCTCCGCCCGATTATGGCCGCCGCCGAAAGGGGGGACCTGGCGGTCGAGCCGGTGGCGGTGGTTTCCAACCGCCGCAAGGCACCGATCGTGGACTACGCCCGTGAAACCGGTCTTGCGGCGACCCACGTATCAGCCAAGGACCGCGAACGGGCCGAGTTCGACGCCCTGGTCACTGCCGAACTCGAGAAACACGGCGTGGAACTGGTGCTGATGATCGGCTACATGCGCATTGTCTCGCCCGAGTTCGTCGAGAGATGGCGGGGCAGACTCCTCAACATCCACCCCTCTCTGCTCCCACGGCACGGAGGGCTGATGGACCTGGAGGTGCATCGTTCCGTGCTTGCCGCCGGAGACAGCGAGACCGGCTGCACCCTCCACCTGGCTGAGGAGGAGGTAGATGCCGGACGGATCGTTCTCCAAAAACGCTGTCGGGTCCGCCCGGACGATTCCCCGGAGATCCTGAAGGATCGGGTCCAGGCACTGGAGGCGGAGGCGTTTCTCGATCTCCTCCGGGACCCCGGTCGCTATCTTGAGACATTCCAGGAGCCATTGGTCCTCCGGGTTGAAGGCCTATCCGCCGGATTCGAGACCGGGGAGGGTTTTCTCGAAGCGGTGGACCGGGTTTCTTTTACACTGGGTCCCCGCGAGTCCCTCGGCATCGTCGGCGAATCCGGTTGCGGAAAAAGTGTGACCGCGCTGAGCCTGCTGCGCCTGCTACCGCAACCCGCCGGACGGATCACCGGAGGGCGGATTCTGCTCGGCGAAGAGAACCTGGCCACCGCACCGGAAGAACGCCTGCGAGCCGTCCGGGGGAGGGAAATTGGCATGGTCTTTCAGGAGCCGATGACGGCTCTCAACCCGGTGCAGACCATTGGTCGCCAGATCGGGGAAGTGCTCCTGACCCACGGGATGGCCGATGCCGGAGAGGCCCGGAGGCAAACCCTGGATATCCTCCGCAGGGTGGGCATCCCGGCCCCTGAACAAAGAATGGCCGAATACCCCCACCAACTCTCCGGGGGGATGCGCCAGCGGGTGGTCATCGCGATCGCCCTGGTCTGCCGCCCGCGCATCCTGATCGCCGATGAGCCCACCACCGCGCTCGACGTGACGACCCAGGCCCAGATTCTCGAGCTTCTCGGCGAACTGAGGGAATCCCTCCACATGTCGCTGATTCTGATCACACACGATCTCGGCGTGATCGCCGAGACCTGCGACCGGGTGGTGGTCATGTATGCCGGGCGGGTCGTCGAGAGTGCCCCGGTCCGCGAGCTATTCGCCAACCCCCTGCACCGCTACACCGCCGGACTCCTGCGCTCCATCCCGTCACTCGATACGACGCCCAAGACTCCCCTTCCCACGATCCCCGGCAGGGTTCCCTCGCTCGGCGATCTGCCGGTCGGTGCCCGGTTCGCGCCACGCTCGGACCACCCGGACGCCGCCGCCTATCTGGAGTCCGAAGACTTCCGCAGTTCTCGACCCGCCTTGGTGGAAGCCCGACCCGGCCACTGGGTCGAGGATTGCGATGTCGTCCGCACCGACCGATGAAACAGGGACTGGAGATCCGCGGACTAAAGGTCCACTTCCCGGTGGGTGCGGGATGGCCGCAGAAACGGCGTCACTGCCGCGCGGTCGATGGCGTCGATCTTCACCTCCGCCCCGGCGAGACTCTCGGTCTCGTCGGCGAATCCGGCTGCGGAAAGACCACCCTGGGCAAGGCCATCTGCCGGTTGGTCGGCCCGACCGCGGGCAGTATCAACCTGGACGGGAAAGACGTGCTCCGACTGCGCGGACGCGGACTGCTCGGTTACCGACGCCAGGTGCAGATGATTTTCCAGGACCCCGCGGAGTCGCTCAACCCCCGACAAACCGTCGGACAGATCATCGAGGAACCCCTGCTGATTCACCGTCTGGGCGGCTCACGGGAAAGAAAGCACCGGGTAAAGGAGCTTCTTGGACAGGTCGGTCTGGACGCCGCAGCCGCAAACCGCTACCCGTTCGAATTTTCCGGTGGCCAACGGCAGCGCATCGGCATCGCCCGGGCCCTCGCGCTACGTCCTTCCCTGATCGTCTGCGACGAACCCGTTTCTGCTCTCGATGTCTCGGTGCAGAGCCAGATTCTCAATCTCCTGCTCGACCTGCAGAGAGAGAACGGGTTCGCCTACCTGTTCATTTCGCACGACCTGGCCGTTGTCCGGCACATCTCGGACCGAATCGCCGTCCTCTATCTCGGGAAAACCGTGGAATCGGCACCACGGGAAACGCTCTTTGGCCAACCCCTACACGCCTACACGAAAGCACTCATCTCGGCCATCCCGCGCCCCGACCCCCTGGCTCCCTCCGGGCGCATCGTTCTCCGCGGAGATGTCCCCTCTCCCATTGATCCGCCCGAAGGCTGTCCCTTCGCCTACCGCAGTCACCTCGCCTGCACGGAGGAGGAGGCACGCCAGCCCGGTCGCTTTATCGAGGTCGCTCCCGACCACTGGGTCGAGGTCCACCCCGGCACTGTTGAGAACGCGGACCGTCTGCTGCGTTCGCAGTAGTGACTTGCAAACCGTAAAGTAACACTTTTCCAGCCGCGGGATACGATTCGGAAACAGGCCAACCCAAATTCCGGTTTGCGTTGCGGTGGCGGGATCACGCTGTTTGTTTCCCCTTGAGATGCTCTACGACCGTCCATACATGAGATACTCTCCGGGTGCCGCCCGTCGGATCCCGATGATGGGCTGGATCCTCATTGTCAACGCGGCGGTTTTCGTCCTGCAGAATGTGCTCCAGCTTTTCTTCGGTATGGACGGGCTACTGGTCGGTCCGGTGCGGGTGAGCACGGGACTGTTGCCGGACTGGTTCGCCCTCACGGAGTCCAACCTCTTCGACGGCAAGGTCTGGACCCTCCTGACCTACAGCCTCTTCCACGGCAACCTCATGCACCTGGTCGCCAACTTCCTGCTGATCTTCTTCCTCGGTCGGATGGTGGAGACCATGACGGGTCCGCGCGGTCTTTTGCAGCTTTACATCGTCTCGGCATTCTTCGGGGGGATCGCCTGGGCGGTGGTCCACCTGGGCAACCCGCAGGGGATGGTGATTGGGGCCTCGGCTGGTGCCTTGGGCATCATGATCAATTTCTGCCTGAAACGTCCGGACTAGCCGATTACTCAGCTACAGTTTTTTGTTTTCCCGGTAACGG
>CAYVUQ010000007.1:2698-16616 GCA_964454915.1 uncultured Puniceicoccaceae bacterium | reverse complement strand
CATGCGTACCGTATCCGTGGAAAGATTCTCGACCCGGACGGAGAGGGTGCCCGGGCGGAGCGGTGGTGCCAGGTCCGGGTTTCTTCCGAAGTCCCGCAATGGATTGACCGTCCGACCGAGAATCCAGGCATCCGGATTCGGCGAAGAGCCCGTGCCCGAAACCCAGTCGCCCCACTCCTGCCGCTGCCCCAGGAGTAGATACGGAGGAAAGGAGCTGATCTCGCGGGAGATGGAAATCTCGCGAAAGTCCCGCACACCCTCCGGGAGCACCCCGCCGCGCGCCGAAACGAGCATGGCGAGCGGGTCCAGAAAATCGGCGTAGGAAGGGTCGGCCTCGCCCAGGTAAGACCAGGCCGATTCCGCCGCCGCTACCTCGACGGGCCGGGCAATATCGATCCGCACGAGGAAGAAGACCCCCATGTGCAACGCCACCCCGACCACCGCGGCGATAAGCGCGATCAAGGTCGGCTTTCGAAAGGGACGGGAATCGGTCACTGCTGGAACACCCCGTATGCCCCGGGTTCGGGATCGCGGGCGGCCATCTGCACACTGGCGAAGCCCGCCCGGCGGGCGGTTTCAAAGATCGTGGCGAGCTGGTCGAGGGAAGTGCTCCGGTCCACCAGAACGAGCAGTATCGGCTCAGTAGTGACGGTCTCCGCCACGAGCGCATCCATGGCTGCTTCCGCCCGGGAAAAGGGATAGGCACCGAGGACGGTGATGACCTCCCCCTGCCAAACCGTCGCAACCGCATCGGCGCGGACGCCGACCACTGCCTCGGTGTCTTCCGGCACCGGAAGATCGATGGCCACTCCCGGACTGAACAGAAAACTCTGCGAAAAGAAGAGGGCAATCACCGCGATGAGCCCGATGTCGGCGAAGGCGACCGCATCGACCCGGGAGCGGGGTGCCTCAATGCGGGCCGCGAGGTCAAGCGGGCGGGTCAGAAGTGCTGAAGGGGTCTGGGACCGTCCGGTTGCGGGGTCAGCTTTCATCGTCTTCTCCCTCCGTCGGCTCTTCGGGCGGCCCGACAGCCTTCATGGCCGCGATCCATTGCAGCAAGTCGTGGCCCACTGATTCCATGTCGTGTACGACCGCCCGCAGCCGCCCGTGCAGGAAGTGGTGCCCGAGATAGGCCATGGCGGCGATGGCGAGACCGGCGATAGTGGTCAGAAGTGCCTGCCCCATGCTCCCGGCGAAGTCTGCCGGATTGGCATAGACCCCCTCGTTCTGGAAGAGAAAAAAGGCGTCGTATCCGGCCAGGACCGTTCCCAACAGCCCGAGGATGGGGGCAATGCGCGCGATGGCGGCGATGGTGCCGACGCGCCGTTCGAGGATGGGGATTTCGATCAAGGCCGCCGATTGCACCGCCCCGCGGATTTGGTCCATGGACTGATCGTAGTGAAGCAATGCCGCCTTGACGATGTTGGGAATCGGCCCCGGAGTCTCCTCGCACACGGCAAGTGCCTCGGCCACACGACCCTTGGCGAGCAGGTTGCGGATGCCATCGAGGAAGTTTCGCACCTGTATCTGGCCCTGGTGGAGAAAGAGCGTCCTCTCGATGAAGAAGACATAGCCGAGCACGCTGATGTGGAGAAGGGGCCACATCACCGGGCCTCCTTGGCGGAAAACGGTCAGATCGGGGATATCCATGGGAGTTTCATTGGTCCGGGGTGGAGCGCACCCGCAATTTGGCGCGGGCCACACGTTCGCCGGGAAGGTCGAGGGAGTCTATGAGTTCCAGCAGCCGGGAGGCCTCGGCGGAGCGTCCGTCGGCGTCGTTCCACACCGACAGTTCGAGGAGGGATTTCGAGAGCCAGAAACCGAGCGAGGCATCGCCGGGGTCACGCTCGGCGAGGAAGGGATCGACACTCTCCCAGAGCAACCGTCGGGCGGCCTCCTTTTCACCGGCACGACGCAGGGCTTCGGCACTCTTGAGTCGGCTCTCCACCACAAGGGCGTCCGGCACACCCGGTATGGAGGGAACCTTTTCCAGCAGTGCGACCGCTTCAAACAACTCCTCGGCCGGAGCGTCCGGATTCGCGAGCACGGTCTCCGCCGCACCGAGTTCGGCGAGATAGCGCAGCGGATGGGAGGAGAAGAGATTCCCGGTGTTCTCGAAAACGAGCCGGGCACTCTTGAAGTCGCCCATCGAACGCAGAATCTCGCCTTCCTTGATGCGTGCGTGGAAAGCGAGCGCATGGTCAGGGAATCGTTCGACGATGGCCTCGAGGAATCGGATCGCTTCGCTGATCGACTCGGGGGTACCGCGGGACTCCGCGATCACAGCGGCCTCGAAAAGGGCCATGGGCGCGTAATCGCTCTCGGGAAAGCGGTCTGCCAGATTCACCAGTCGCAGCTGCGCCTCGCCGGAAAGGTCACGCCCGGCGAAATACCGCGCTTCGAACAGATAGCTGAGGACGGCGGCCCGGCGGTCGCCAAACTCCTCCCTCAAACGGTTCATGACCCGGATACCTTCCTCCTCGCGACCACTCTTGAACCGTATCTCCCCCTCCAAAAGAAGCGTCTGAGCCAGAATCGACTTGCGGGCGGCCGGATCAATGTCCGGTTGGGAGGATGACGCCCCTGTCGCGGGCTCTTCCGGCGGCGTTTGAGCCGTCTCCGTCCCCGGGCCGTCCGCCCCTTCTGCGGCGGGAGCGGACCCCGGTCCGTTCGCATCCCCTCCGGCCTCCGGTGGCCCAACCCCGCCTGGGGCCTCTCCCGGCGTCAGATCCGCAACAAGGGCGTGGATCACCTCCAGTGCCTCTGCGTTGCGGTCGAGGAGCGACAGCAGATAAGCCCGGAGCCAACGGAAATTTCCCTCCACGGCGAGCGGCACCGACTCCTCTTCCAGAACTGCGTCCACCAGATCAAGTGCCTCGACAGGCCGATCCTGGCCGACCAGAGCACGGGCAACATTCCAGTCAATGCGGCGGCGAAAACCGGAGGAGAGCTCTTGATCCGCGGCATGAAGCTCCCGATTCCACTGCAATGCCTCCTCAATCCGCTCATCGCGCAGGAGTGCGTTTACGTATTGGAAGGCAACTTCTACTGCGGGCTCCTCGTTCCAGGCCTGGAGGTAGGCGGAGGCCGCCGAATTGAAATCGCCGTTTTCGAAAAACAGATCACCGGCCAGGTGGTAGAAGCGCGAACGTTCGCCGGGTGAAAACTCGGGAGCAATCTCAAGGAGGCGGGTGGCCGCCGTGCGGAACTGGGGAGGGTCCTGCTTCCACGCCAGAAAGGCCCGTGAGAGACGGGCCGAGCGACCGATAACGGTGCCCGGATACTCCTCGAGCAGACCGTCGAGCCGCTCCAGTGCCGTTTTGTATTCGCTGGACCGCGACAATAGCTCCACCTGGGCGAAGAGCAGGCGGTCACGGATGGGGTGGTCGGGGCGGGCTTCGATGATATCAGCCACATCGTCGGCCGCAGCAGCGGTCTTGCCGTCGAGTCCGGCCAACAGGAGACCGAGAGCGACACGCAGGCTGTCAGGGTCCGACCCGTAGCGCAGGATATCCCAAAGCGTCGAACGACCGTCCGGCGTCGATAAACCGCGGAACACCGCCAGGGGCAACAGGATCTCGTCGGCCAGAACCGATTCGGCGGCATCCGTTTCCTCAATGAACGCCTCAAGAAAGGCCACGGCCTCCTCTCCCCGGCCCAGGCCCATGAGCATGACGGCGTATTCGCGGGCGAGCTGGATACGCAACGGAACCGCCACCGCGCCCTCCAGTTGCCGTTTCAGCGCGATGACCGTTTCCTCGTCCACCTCTCCCCGCAGAATGTCCAGCCGCGCCCGGACACCGTCGAAGGTGTCCCTGAGAAAGGGACTGTCCGTCGAGTCACGGGCCACCTGAAATGCCTCCGCGAAACCGACAGAGTCACCCGCGCGGTCGGCCAGCAGTGCGCGGAGGAGATGATACCAGGGGACATCGTATCCCGGTAGATTCTCTGGTTCCGCGCCCCGCAACCAACCCCTGCTGCGGTCGATGTTTCCAAGCAGATATTCGGCGATCGCGCGGCGCAGGCGATGCGGGGGATCGCCCGGATCGCCTTCCGAACGCAGAAGCACCGCGGCATCTCCCGGCCGACCCGACTGGATCAACGCATCCACCGTCCCAAGGAAAGCCCGCTCCCGTTCAGCTGCGTCAAGACCCGAAGAGGGCAGGCTCAGCGGCTCGAGGATATCCAGGGCGATCCCCGGCAATCCGATACGCAGTGCGCGCAGGCCGCTCTCCATCTCCCGCCGCGCGTCGCGGTCCGTTTCACGCCAGTCAAGAGGTCCATCCGCCGGAGGAAGTGGCTGCGCGGCTGCCGTCGCCACGAGCAGGAAGACCCCGGCCACGAGATGGCGTATGGCTTTCAACGGAGCGGCATTTGTCGGTCTGCAGGCCATGGAATTCTAGTGCGCCCGGGCGCGGTCATTGAGGTCCTCGATCATCCGCCGGGCTTGGCCGAGATAGGAGGCTCCGAAAAGATTAAGGTGGTTGAGCACATGGTAGAGATTGTACAGGGTTTCCCGCGTTTGCGAGCCCCCGCGCGGTTCGACCGCCTCCCGGTAGGCCCGGTAAAAGGAATCGGGGAATCCGCCGAAAAACCGCGTGAACGCGATGTCGGCCTCGGCGTCCCCCCGGTAGTAGGCAGGGTCGAACAACACAGGCCCGCCCTCGGCATCGACCGCAGCGTTGCCCCCCCACAAATCCCCGTGCAGGGCGGATACGGGCGGAGCCCCGCTCGGAAAAAACACCTCCATCCGCTCCAGAAACGGATCGGCCGGGGGGAGGGAAAACCCGCCCTCCCCCGCCCGTCGCAACTGCGGAGCGAGGCGCCTGACCCGGAAAAAGTCCACCCAGTCCTCCATCGGCCCGTTCTCCTGCGGGGTGCTCCCGATGAAGTTGTCGCGCTCCCATCCGTAAGACGAAGGCTGGGGCGCGGCGTGCAGTGCGGCCATCTGGCCGCCGAGAGTCTCGCCGGACCGGTGGTCCAACGGCTGCAGATCGATCCATTCGAGCACAAGCACCGCCTCCCCCGCACCGCATCCACACGCAACCACCGCCGGGACACGGACCGTACCCGTGCTCCGCAGGGCGTCCAGGCCCGCCGCCTCCGTCTCCAGAAGCGCGGAACCCTCGACGGGCACCCGCTTGACGAATACATCGCCGTCGGGAGTCCTCACCCGCCGCGCGTCGTGGATGCAGCCACCGCCCACCGGCTCGTCGCGGAGGACCTCCCAACGGCGTCCGGTCGCCTCCTCAAGCAGACGTTCCAGAGAGCCCATGCCGCTCCACGATCCAGTCCAGAAAACGCCCACACCCGTCCTCCAGGATGTCGAGCACATGTTCGAACCCGGACGCCCCGCCGTAATACGGGTCGGGCACCTCATCCACACCGGGCAACGACACCCACTCGGTGAACCGGCGCACACGGTTCCGTTCGGCATCCGTTTCCGCCCGTTGAACGATCTCCCGGTAATTGTCTCCGTCCATGGTCACAATCCAGTCGAAGTCCCCGAAATCGCCCCGGCGAAATCCGCGAGCCGTGCCGTCCAGACGGAATCCGCGCGCGGCGGCTGCCCGCCTCATGCGAGGGTCCGCAGGCTCGCCCTCGTGGTAGTCGAGGGTCCCGGCCGAATCGATCCCGATCTCTCCGGGCAGTCCCCTCTCCTCCACCACCGACCGGAAAACCGCCTCTGCGGACGGGGAGCGGCAGATATTTCCCATACATACGAAAAGGATGCGGATCATGACCGGAACTCTGCCGCCTCCCCGTGACGGTTTCGAGGGAAAAACGAGGACGGGAGAGCTTTGACATCCGGCGCATTCCACGTTTGCAACGGAGGTATGACGCGGTGGGACCATATTGTCTGGGATTGGAACGGCACCCTTTTGGCCGATACGCAAATCTGCGTGGATGTGCTCAACGATCTGATGGTCGAGCGCGGTCTCGAACCGATCACCCGCGACCGCTACCGGGAGACCTTCGACTTTCCAGTCATCGATTTCTACCGGTCCCTCGGTTTCCCCTCCGACCGGGAGGCCTTCGAGGCCACCTCCCACGATTTCATCCAGCGCTACACCGAGCGAGCCCCCGGTTGCCCCCTGCACGAAGGAGCCGGCGAACTCCTGCACCGTATCGCCGACGCATCACTCGGACAGTCCGTCCTTTCGGCCGCCCTGCAAGACTCACTGGAGCGCGCGGTGCGCGAATACGGACTGCAACGGTGTTTCCGCCACCTCGTCGGTGCCGCCGACATCTTCGCTCACGGCAAGGAACAAGCCGGCATCTCCTGGCTTCGGCAAACCGGCTTCGCACCCGACCGTGTGGTCCTTGTCGGCGACACCCTGCACGACGAAAAGGTGGCCGCCGCCATGGGCGTGGGGTGCGTCCTCGTCGCCCACGGCCACCATTCGCGCGAACGGCTGGAACGGACCGGACGACCCGTAGTGGAAGGCTTCGCGCAGCTGGAGGAGTTCCTGCACCGGGCATAACCACGCGGCTTGCATTTCCACCCCTAAGTTGAAAGCGTGCCCTCCGTGCGAGTCAGCGGATTTTCTTTTCTTCGCAACGGCGAAAAACTCGGATACCCTTTCGAGAGGTCCATCCGCTCTATCCTGCCCATCGTGGACGAGTTTGTGGTCGCTCTCGGTCCCTGTGACGACCGCACCCGCGAGCGGCTGCTCGCGATGCAGGAACCGAAACTGCGGATCATCGACACCACCTGGAACACCCGTATCCGAAACGATTACAGCATCCGCGGATTCAACTACGGCCAGCAGAAATCGATCGCTCTTTTCAACTGCACCGGCGACTGGGCGTTCTACCTCGAAGGCGACGAAGTCGTGCACGAGGACGATTTGCCCGCCGTGCGGGCCGCTATGGAGAAGCACCTGGAGGACGACCGGGTCGAGGCACTCGTCTTTGACTACCTGCATTTCTACGGCAACACCCGCACCATCGCCTGGTCGCCGCGCTGGTACCGGCGGGCACCCCGGGTGATCAAGACGACCATCCCGGTATGGGCACCCAAGGGACTCTTCTTTGTCGTGCTCGACGACCACAAGAAGGGCCGCTACCCGCGCGCGGCCCACTCCGGAGGAAGGATATTCCATTATGGCTATGTCCGCAGCGAAGAGGAGTACAACGCCAAAACCGCCGACACGGAAATCTTCTGGCGCCGCGACAAGAACCGGCCGGAGTCCCGCCAAACCCGCTACGACCGGATCGACCCGGCCACCCTCCGCCCCTTCGGCGGATCGCACCCCTCGGCGATTGAAGGCTTTTTCGACGAGGCCCCGACCCTCTTCCAAACCGACCCCACCTACCGGATCAGCCGAAGAGAAGCCCGCCACCGCATCACCCTGTGGCTGGAAAAACGCTTCGGCTTCGAACTCAACCACAACCACTTCACCTGGGCCAAAGACGCCCCCCGTCGGCGTCCCTCCGCACCGCGACAATTATCTTCACGATCGTGAAGATAATTGTCGGGTTTTGTAAAAGTGCCGCCCGGGGTGCCGCGATGAATCCGCCTGGTCTTCACTGGGGTCGTTGTTGCGAACGATCTTCTATTGCTTGACTGGTTTCATCAATCGGGGTCTAGAATCCTCACGGCATGAATGAAATTCCTGAAGAGATTCTTGAAGCCTGGGAAAACCGCGACCCGGCGGCGGTTCTGACGACCGTGGACCAGGCGGGCACGCCCAACACGGTTTACGTGAGCTGTTGCGGATTGGAGGACCGTCGGAGGATTCTGATCTGCGACGCCAAATTCGGCAAAACGCTCGAGAACCTGAAGAACGGCAGGCCGACCGCCTCGTTCCTCTTCTTTGCCCCCGACTTCGCCGCCTACCAGTTGAAGGGACGGATCCGCTATTGCACGGAGGGACCGGTTTATGATTCCGGGCTTTCCTACGCCAAACCGGAAAATGAGACCCATGGAGTGGCGGAAATCGAGGTGACCGAGGCTTACAAGGGCTCCGAACGGATGATGTGACGGATTGACGGTTGCATTGCGGTCGGCGGGCGGCTACCGCTGTCAGGCTTCATGAAAATCCTTATCGCCGACAAAATCTCTCCCTCGGGGGTCGAACACCTCCGCAGCCAGGCCGACTGCGAGGTCGTCGAGGCCTACGGTTCCACGCCGGAACAGATTCTCGATCTGGTCAGCGACGTCGATGCAGTCGCCGTTCGTTCCGAAACGAAGATCACCGCCGAGGTGATGGCCGCCGCCCCGAAACTCCGTGTAGTGGGTCGTGCCGGAGTCGGGGTCGATAACATCGATATTGAGGCCGCAACCGAACGGGGGATCATCGTGATGAACACGCCGGGCGGAAACACCATCGCAACCGCCGAGCTGACCTTCACCCACATGCTTTCCGGAGCACGCCCCATTGCCCGCGCCGACCGGTCCATGAAAGAGGGCCGCTGGGACCGCAAGATTCTTCAGGGCACCGAGTTGATGGGCAAGACCCTCGGCATCTGCGGGATGGGCCGTATCGGCACCGAGGTCGCCAAGCGTGCTCTCGCCTTCGGGATGAAGGTGCTCGCCTTCGATCCGTTTCTCACCCAGAGCCGCGCCCAGTCGCTTGGCGTGGAGATGGCCACTTTCGACGCACTCTGCGAGCGGGCCGACTACATCACCGTACACATGCCGCTGACGGATGAGACCCGACACCTGATCGACGCGGCGGCGATCGCGCGCATGAAGGACGGCGTCCGCCTGTTCAACTGCGCCCGCGGCGGCATCATCGACGAAAAGGCACTGGCCAGGGCACTCACGGACGGCAAGGTAGCGGCGGCCGGGCTCGACGTTTACGAGGACGAACCGCTCGCCGCCGACGACGATCTGCGCAAGCTGGACAATCTCGTTCTCACCCCGCACCTCGGTGCCTCCACCCGCGAGGCTCAGGAAAACGTGGGGGTCGAGATCGCCCGCAATATCCACGAGGCGTTGACCGGCGGAATCGTCCGCAACGCCATCAATATGCCCACGGTCGATCCGCGCGACCTCAAGGTGCTCGCCCCCTACCTGGCCCTCGGCGAATCGCTCGGGACCTTTGTCCAGCAGCTCAGCAGCGGAACGGTGGAGAAGCTCGTCATCACCTACTACGGACGGATCGTCGATCTCGATGCCCTTCCCCTCTCCCGCGCGATCCAGCGGGGCTACCTCCGCCACATCAGCGGCGACGCGGTCAACGACGTCAACGCGCCCAAGAAACTCGCCAACCTGGGTGTCGAGGTCGATGTGATCAAGAGCAACAAGGATTGTGGCTACACCGAGCTGATCGAGGTCAAGGCGGTCGAGGATTCCGGTAAGGAGCGGACGGCGGCCGGGTGCCTTTTCGCCCCCGGCCAGGTCCCGCGCATCGTCTCCATCGACGGGCACGGACTCGAGGTCAACACCACCGGCACTCTGCTCGTTCTGAAAAACAAGGACGTGCCGGGCATCGTCGGTTTCATCGGAACGACCCTCGACAAGGACGGCGTGAACATCGCAAATCTCTCGCTCAGCCGCGACCGGGGCATGGGCTACGCGGTCAGCGTTTACGAACTCGACAGTGCCCCCTCCGCCGAGGCGGGGAAAGCCATCAGTGCCCACGAGGGGATCGAGAAGTTCAAGGTCATACACCTTTGACGCACAGGTCGGCATGATTCCCCTCGTACTCCTCTCCCTTGCGGCGGGTTACCTGCTGGGGTCGCTCTCGTTTGCGGTCTGGATCGCACGGGCACGGGGAGTCGATATCCTGGAAACGGGCAGCGGCAATCCCGGCGCCACAAACGTCAAGCGGGTTCTCGGGGCGAAGGCGGGCAACACCGTCTTCGTTCTCGATTTTCTGAAGGGCACCGCTGCCACAGCACTCGGTCTCTGGCTGGCTGGCGACCCGGGCGGCATCGCGGGGGCAACCGGTGCCGTGGCGGGCCACAGCTTTTCCGTTTTCCTCCGCTTTCACGGGGGTAAGGGCGTGGCCGTGACGATGGGATCGCTCCTGGCCGTGATGCCCTGGGTGCTTCTGATCGGCATCGTCATCTGGCTGGCTGTCTATCTCTCCACCCGGATCGTTTCGCTGGCCTCTGTCCTGTTCGCACTGGCGCTCCCCCTCGCATCTGGGGGCCTGCGCATGGCGGACACGGGTGGCGGCTGGACGGGTGGCGCACCCTCGACCGAGCTGATTGTCTTCGCAGGGGTCATTGGCGTCTTGATTGTCGTGCGGCACCAGTCCAATCTCTTCCGCTTGATGAAGGGACAGGAGCACAGCTTCCGCAAACCGGAGAACGGGTCATGACCGCCGCCGATCAGAAAGTCCGCGTCGGTCTTCTGGGGCTGGGCACCGTGGGCCAGGGGGTCTGGAAATGGATCGAGGTCCGCGGCGGCGAGCTGGCCGACGAGATCGGCGCACCGCTGCAGATAGCCGCAATCGCCGTGCGGGACGCCTCCCGCAAACGCGAGGTCGAGGTGCCTGCCGACATTCTCGGCGAAGACCCCTTCGCAGTCGTGGAAGACCCGTCGATTCCCGTGATCTGTGAACTCGCCGGAGGAACCGACGACGCCCTGGCGTGGACCCGGCGTGCCCTCGAACTCGGCAAAACCGTAGTCTCCGCAAACAAAGCCCTGCTCTGCGACCACGGCGGCGAGCTCATCGAAGCAGCGACCGCCCATAATGGTCGGCTTTTCTTCGAGGCAAGCGTGGCGGGAGGCATCCCGGTGATCAAGGCGTTGCGCGAGGGGCTGGTGGTCAATCGTTTTGACAGGATTTACGGCATTCTCAACGGCACCTCGAACTACATTCTCACCCGGATGGAAAGGGAGGGCCTCGGCTTCGAGGATGTCCTGGGCGACGCCCGGCGGCTCGGCTATGTCGAAGCCGACGAGTCTCTCGACCTGGATGGCTGGGACGCTGCCCACAAAACCGTTGTGCTCTCCTGGCTCGCCCACCGGCTCTGGGTTCCCACGGACCGCATGATCGTGGAGGGCATCCGCAACGTGTCGCTCGACGACATGCGCTTCGCCGCCGAACTCGGGTACCGCATCAAGCTGATCGCGAGCATCCGGCGGACCGCCCCATCGGGGGCTCTGGACCTTTCCGTGCGCCCCACCCTGGTTCCGCTCGACTCGCTTATGGCCGACGTCAGCGAGGCGTTCAACGCCGTGCGCCTCGAGGGCGATGTGGCCGGGCCGACCGTACTCATCGGCAAGGGTGCCGGGCAGGACCCTACCGCCAGTGCGGTCATCTCCGACCTGGTGGACGCGGCACGGGCGCAGATCGCGGCCATCCACCCGCGCTCGCGGGAGCGGCGACCGGGGGACGCGGAGACCCTCGCTACCTTCGGCGACATCGAACACGAGTACTACATCCGACTCATGGTGGCCGACCGATCAGGCGTTCTGGCCGAAGTGGCAGGTGCGTTTTCCCGCCAGGGAATCAGCATCGCAACCGTGATCCAGCGAGATCACGGAGACGAGAAAACCGCTTCGCTCGTCCTGCTCACCCACGCCTGCACCGAAGAAGCCCTCCGGGCGGCACTCCACCTCCTCTGCCGCGACGAATCGGTGCTGGGCGATCCGCTGGTGTGTCCCATACTCGACCCCGAATGATTTCCTCAGATGGCTAGAATCGTCCAGAAATTCGGCGGCACCTCCGTGGGGGATGTCGATAAAATCCGCCGCGTGGCCGAGCGAGTCGCCCGGACACGCGCCGAGGGCAACGAGGTCGTCGTGGTGGTCTCGGCCCGGTCCGGTGTGACCAACGAGCTGATCTCCCGCGCCAAAGCCCTCAACCCACAACCCGACGACCGCGAGATGGACCTCCTCCTCGCAGTGGGCGAGCAGGAGACCATCGCCCTCCTCGCCATGGCACTGCACGCCATCGGCGTCCCGGCCGTTTCCCGCACCGGTGCCCAGGCCGGCATCCTCACCGATCCGGCCCACACCCGAGCCCGCATCCTGAAAATCTCCGGCGGAGACATCCAGGAACACCTCTCCCGGGGCAGCGTGGTCATCGTGGCCGGCTTCCAGGGTGCGGCTGTTGACGGGCAGACGACAACCCTCGGCCGGGGAGGCTCCGACCTCAGTGCCATTGCGATGGCCGCCGCACTCAACGCCGATTTGTGCCAGATTTTCACCGACGTGGACGGCGTCTATACGGCCGACCCCCGGATCGTGCCGACCGCACGCAAGCTCGACGAGATTTCCTACGAGGAAATGCTGGAACTGGCCAGCAGCGGATCAAAGGTCATGCAGACCCGCGCCGTGAAATTCGCCCAAAAATACGGGGTGCGCTTCGAGGTGCGCTCCAGTTTCAACGATCAACCCGGAACCATCGTGAAAGAAGAAGTCGTTTCCATGGAGGATGTCGCCGTCAGCGGGGTGGCCCTCGACAAGAACCAGGTCAAGATTGTCGTCAGCGACATCCCGGACCGGCCCGGCAGTGCCGCCCGGATTTTCCAGTCGCTCGCCGACGAGGGCGTGCTGGTCGATATGATCGTGCAGAATCTCGGGCGGGAAGGCCGGGCCAACCTCACCTTCACCGTTCCGGCCGAGGACGCCTTCCGCGCCGAAAAAGCCATGGAAGTGCTGGTCGCGGATTTTCCCGGCACCCGCATCGCCACCTACGACCGCATCGCCAAACTCTCTGCGGTGGGCGTCGGGATGCGCTCGCACAGCGGGGTGGCCGGAAAGCTGTTCGGAGCCCTCGCCGGGCGCAAGATCAACATTCAGATGATCAGCACCTCCGAAATCAAGATATCAGTCGTGATCGGCATCGACGACGCCGAGGAAGCCGTCCGGGTGTTGCACGAGGTCTTCGAACTGGGTGAACCCACGCCCACGCTGACGGACTGAGCGAATAGAGGAAAGTGTCATGAGGTTCGTATCCACCAGAGGAGAAACCGACCCCGTGACCTTCCAGGAGGCGGTCGCCACCGGACTGGCACCCGATGGCGGACTCTTTGTCCCGGAAGCACTCCCCAACCTTGCAGCCGAGATACCTTCGTGGGAGAATCTCCCCTACCCCGAACTATGCTTCCGGTTCTTCTCACACTTCGCAACCGACACCGACCCGGCGGAACTGCGCGAAACCATTGAGGGTGCCTACTCCGTATTCGACGATCCCGAGACCGCCCCCGTGCGGCGGCTGGCAAACGGCCTGTCGGTTCTCGAACTTTTCCACGGCCCGACCCTGGCCTTCAAGGACTTCGCCCTGCAATGGCTGGGGCGACTGTACGAAAAGCAGATCGCGCGGACCGGACGTTCCATCGCCGTACTCGGTGCCACCTCGGGCGATACGGGCGCAGCCGCCATCCACGGGCTCCTGGGCAAAAAGGGCGTCACCATTTTTATCCTGTATCCGGACGGGCGGGTCTCTCCGCTACAGGAAAGGCAGATGGCTTGCACCGGTGCCGAAAACGTTTTCCCGCTGGCTATCCGGGGTTCGTTCGACGACGCCCAGGCGGCCCTGAAGGAGGTCTTTGGCGACCATGAATTCCGTACCGAGGCCGGACTCTCAGCCGTCAATTCGATCAACCTCGCGCGTATCCTCGCCCAGTGCGCCTACTACATTTACGCTGGTCTGCGGGTTCCCGCCGACCAGCGCATTCGCACCCGGTTCGTCGTCCCCACGGGTAATTTCGGCAATGTTCTCGCCGGATGGTGGGCCGCCCGGATGGGGCTTCCCTCAGCCGGTTTCGTCGTGGCCACCAACCAGAACGACATTCTCCACAAATTCTTCTCGACCGGGGTGTACGAGCTGGGCGAGGTCCGACCCAGTCTCGCCCCGTCCATGGACATCCAGGTGGCTTCCAATTTCGAGCGTTTCCTCTACTACCACTGCGCCGACAAGGCCGGAACAGAAGGAGCGGACCCCCCCTCGGTGGCCAGGCGGGTCGCCGCGTGGATGCAATCCTTCCGCAGGAGCGGGCGGATCGACCT
>CAYVUQ010000007.1:1046-2688 GCA_964454915.1 uncultured Puniceicoccaceae bacterium | reverse complement strand
ATGTGTATCGGAACTACGGCTACATCATCGATCCGCACACCGCCTGCGGGTTCGCGTGGAAACCGCGGGCCGGCGAGGAAACGATTGTCCTGGCCACCGCCCATCCCGCCAAGTTCCCGGAGACCATCGAAAAAGCCCTGGGCATCTCCGCCACCCACCCCTCGCTCGAAGCTCTCAAAGAGTGCCCTTTGATCAAGCATCCGCTCGAACCGTCCTCCGATGCCATCCGCGCCTTCATCCGCGAGAGAATCAACCGATGAGCAAGATTCCGGCATCGGCCTGCATCCTCACGCTGAACGAGGAGGAGAACCTCCCCCGCTGTCTCGCCCCGCTTTCCGACTACTCCGAGATCGAGGTCATGGACTCGGGCAGCGAGGACAAGACTGTCGAGATCGCCCGCAATCACGGAGCCAGGGTGGTGGAAACCGAATGGGAGGGTTTCGGAACGACGCGCAAGAAGCTTTTCGAGGAAGCCACTGAACCCTGGATTCTTTGGATCGACGCCGACGAGGTAGCTCCTCCCGTACTGATCGACGAAATCCGCAATTGCATCGAAGCCGATCCCGATTGCGACGGCTATCTGATCAATCGAATCTCCCGCATCGGCAAGCGCACCTTCCGGCACGGACTCTGGTATCCCGACTGGAACCTGCGCTTCTTCCGCCGCACGGCCTGGAGCCTGGCCGAGCGGGATGTCCACGAAGCCGTCAGCATCCCCCGGCCCCCGGGACGCTTCTACTCCAGGCTCGACCACCACAGTTACCGCAATTGGGCGGAGCGACGCGCGCGCGCTGATCGATACGCCAAACTCTGGGCCTCCCAGGCCTTCCGCGACGGTCGCCGGACCACCGTTTTCGACGAGTGTGGCCATGTCTTCGGCTGCTTCGTGAAGGGATATCTCCTCAAACTCGGCTTCCTCGACGGCTGCGCCGGTTTACGGCTGGCCCTGTCCACCAGCCGGGAGACGGCGGAGAAATACCGCCGCCTGCGCCGGGCCTGGAACCGCTTCGGAGCCTGAGGCCATGGGGCACCTGCACGGTTACGTTCTGCGGGAATCAGGCGTCTTCATCCTCGGTGCGGTTGCCGTCTTCCTCTTCGTTTTCCTGAGCGGGAACGCCGTGCGGGATGTTGCCCGCATGCTGGCCGAAGGCCAGATCGGGCTCGAACTCTTCTTCGAGATACTGGCCATGATGGTGCCCTACGTGGTCCTCTACGCTCTGCCTCTCGGCTTCCTGGCCGGAGTCCTCCTCGCCCTGGGGCGGCTCTCCGCCTCACGGGAGATCCTCGCCATGAAAGCCTGCGGCGTCGGTGTCTGGTCTATCTCTACACCCATTCTGGTGATGGCTCTCGCCGGTTCCGTCTTCTCGGCCTGGTTCAACAACGATCTCGGCCCGCGCAATAAAGGTGCCTACCGCGAGAAGCTCGCAAACACCCTCGAAGAAGACCCCCTGCGCTTTTTTAAAGGCGGGTCCTTTATCCGCGACTTTCCCGGCTACATCGTTTTTGTCCGCGAGCGCGAAGGCGAAGAGATGCGAGGGTTTCGCGTATGGGAGATGAATGACGAAGGCAGGGTGACACTGTTCGTCAGTGCCGAGTCCGCCCACGTCGAATTCCTCCGGGACGAATCCACCTTGATCCTCAC
>CAYVUQ010000007.1:0-1036 GCA_964454915.1 uncultured Puniceicoccaceae bacterium | reverse complement strand
TCCAGGCACCACCTACGACAGCCCACCCGATATCGGAGCCATCGTCACGTTCGAGGAATTCCCAGTCCGGCTCGAATTGGGGGACCTCCTGGCCGACACGACCCGGTTCACCGACAAGCCATCCTACCTGACCTTGGGGCAGCTCCTGGAACGCATCCGTAACGACCCCGACAACGCGAAGCTCTTCGAGATACAGATTCACCGCAACTTCGCAATGGCGGTCTCCGTCCTCGCACTGACCCTGGTGGCTGTTCCTCTTGGCATCCGGGTCGGTCGCAAGGAGACCTTGGCCAATCTCGGCGTGGCCCTTGCCCTCGCCCTTTCCTATTATCTCCTGGTGACCCTCGCCTCCTGGCTCGCCGAGGCCTCGGAAAGTGCGAGCGCCCTTGTGCTCTGGCTTCCGAACCTGCTCTATCTGGGGATGGGGCTGGCACTCATGCGCCGCGCAAACCGGACGTAGAACAGCCTCCTGCCTGGCAAAAACAACCGGTACCCATGCTTCCGCATCGCAAATCCCGATTGCCCGTCAGCCTGTTTTACCCAAGATCGCGCCCATGTCGGAGTCGAAGCGCTACAAAGTACAGTCCGAGATCGCGGGCGAACGCGGGTCCAGCCTGCGCCGGTATCAGGAACTGGTTGTCGGATCGCGCGGCTGGGGTGATCTCGTTTTGTACGAGATCGTGCAGTTGTTCACCTCCTGGGTTCCGGGGGCACTGGGTCTTTTCCTGCGCAAGTCGTTTTATCCACTCATTCTCGGGTCGTGCGGCAAGGGCGTGGTTTTCGGAAAGGATGTGGTCCTGCGCCATCCGCGGAAGATTCATCTCGGCGACGGAGTGATCATCGACGATGGAGTCCTGCTCGATGCCAAAGGCGGAGACGACTCGCGCATCGATCTGGCGAATGGCGTATTCGTAGGCCGCGGATCCATCCTCTCCTGCAAAGGCGGTCGCATCCGCCTCGGAGAACGTAGCAACATAGGCTTTCACTCGGAGGTTTTTGCATCCAACCTCGTCGAGATAGGCGCAGACGTGATGAT
>CAYVUQ010000006.1:6857-17367 GCA_964454915.1 uncultured Puniceicoccaceae bacterium | reverse complement strand
AGTGCCTGATCATTCGCTCCTCTCCACAAACCGCACCAGGTGCGCCGCCAGCCAGCCCCCCAGAACGAGTTGCAAGGGGTGATAGAGAAGCAGTGGGATCAGCAGCACGCTCAGCTCAAACCCGCTTCCGCCCACATCGAAGATCAGGACCGCAAGTGGCAACCCGACCGCCAGCGTCTTCTGGCTGCCGCACATCTGGGCCGTCACCCGCGAGGGGCGGTCCAGTCCCGCCCAACCGGAAAGCATCCAGACGAACCCGTTTGCGGCACCGAGCAACAGCAACACCCCGATCACCACTGAAAGCAGCTCTCCTCCGCCAACGCCTGCCCACACGTCGCGGTTGAAACTGTCGGCAAACGCCGTAAACAGGATGAAGAGAATCACCCCGCTCGTAAAGAGCCGCATCCCGCGCTTGTGTCTAACCACCCGCTCCGCGACGAAACAGCGGAGGATCTGCCCGAGGAGCAGGGGCAGAACGATCTTCAGCACGATCCCGAGCAGAACCGGTCCCGCAGCCATCGCCCGCCCGGACCCTGCTCCGATCAACGCAACGCACAAGAACGGGACAAGAAAGACCCCGGCTCCATTCGAGAGCGTCGTGTTGAAAAGTGCCCCGCTCGCGTTTCCGCGCGCGGCCACGGTCAGGGCGAGAGCCGAAGCGATGGTCGAAGGCAGAACCGATAGATAAAGGAACCCGGCACGGATATCCCCGTCGTGAAACAGCCCCGGCAGGGCAAACAGGGCCGCAACCACGACCACGGGAAAAAACACGAAGGTCGTCCCCTGCACACAGAGATGGAGCCTCCAGTCGGATGCACCCCGCCTCAATTCGGCGAATGAAAGGGACAAGCCCTGCAGAAAAAAGACGCTGAAAACGCCGATGCCCTTGAGAGCATCCACGGGTAGCGGACCACCCTCGGCACCCAGCCCGGGCACGATCCAGGCCAGAACCACGGCCAGGCAGATCGCCAGCACAAATCCGTTGTCGCGGAGAAACCGAAACAGCCCATTCTTCCATCTCCGAGAGGCGTTCGACATGCGCATCATCCTCCGCGTCACCGGGACGGGGCGGGAGGAGCCTTTCCGGTCGGAGTCACGCCGCGGACAGGTTCGGTCTCGCCCGTCGGCTCGGGTGCCTGCGGGGCACGGAGCGCGATGGCCATGGCCTGCGCCCTGCGACTGTAGTCGATCGCCTCACCGAGGATGCGGACCGCCTCCTGATCGGCGTGGAAGCCCATGGAATTCTCGCTGCTGATGAAATCGATCCTCCACATCGCCTTTTTCTGGAGTTCGAACAAAGGGGCGAGTTGTTCATCCGTGGCACCCGCAGCCTGCGCGGCCCGGATGGCGTCGAGCATGTCCACCATGGCGACTGCGGCGCGGTCAAGCATCTGCTCCGTGCGCCCCTGGATCGTAGCGACCTTGTCGCGGAGCTCGGCTTCGGGCACGTTGTGGCAGGTCTGGCAGGAATTGTTGATGGTGAGAAGCGGACTGCGCACCCAGTGGCTGCTCACTTTCATGGCACCCTGGCGCTCGTAGGGCATGTGGCAGTCGGCGCACGAGACGCCGCTGCGCGCGTGCACGCCCTGGCTCCACAGCTCAAACTCGGGATGCTGGGCTTTGTAAACCTTCGCTCCAGTTTCGCCGTGCAACCAGTCGTAGAACGCTTCTCCATTCGGAAACTCGTGCGCGTCGTAAACCGCCTCGATCTGCTCAACCTTGAGGCCTTTGTCCCAGGGGAAAAAGAGTGTCTCCTTGCTCGCGCAGTAGTACTCGACGTGGCACTGCGCACAGGTGAACGAGCGCATCTCCTGGCGGCTTGCGAGGCGATTGGGATCATAGGGTGTGTCGCGCGGTCCCTCGCGCCAGCGTTCGATGCTGGGCAGGTGCGGCACCGGCTCACCGCTTTCGGCCAACTTCGCTATTCCCACGACAAAGGCCGGTCGGGTCACGCGCACACTCATGTCCTCGGGCGAGTGGCAGTCCACGCAGCTCACCGGATGAGCCTCTCCGGTGCCCGTCAACATTCCGTGGGCGTCCATGCCCTCCATCGGTTCGGGCGACCCGGAAGCAACGCTGGCGGGAGTTTCCGTTTCGATCGCCATACCACCGGGAAAGAGCGGCTTGTTCTCTCCCGGGGTACCGTCGGGCGTCTTCAGAAGCTCCGAATGGGCCTCGGCGTAATCCATGGTGCTGGCAATACGGAAGCCCTCCATCACCGCGGGCCAATTGAAATCATCAGCCAGGGCCTCGACGCCCGGATCACGCCCCATCGCCTCCATCCCCAAACGGCGGTAGGTTGGGATCACCGAGGAATGGCAGTGCAGACAGGCACCGCTCTGCGTTCGCTTCGTTACGCGCTCGGTCACCTCCTGGTCGAACAGCATATAGGCGTGGCCCCGGGCCTCCCGGTAATCGAGACTGAAGGCGTAGCCCGCGTACAAACGCCTGAGCCAGGGCATTTCCTCAAGCTTGCTCGCCGGCATCGCGCTGGAGCCACCGTACTCCGTCTCCACGGTGTCCACGCTGCGGCGGTAGCTGTCGAACTGGTAGGGCCAGTTGCGCCCCCATGGCACGGGGTCGGTGGACACTTCATCCACTTCAACCAGGCGGAAGTGAGGGTGCCTGGCTTCCTGCTGGTGCTCGAAGACCGTCACCAAAAGCGCGGTCACGCCGAACGTGACGAGTGCCACAACGACAAAGAGCGCAGCCGGCAGAAGGTAGCGGCGACTGCGGGGTTTCGAGCCTGCTGCGGAGGGGCCGGGGCAGGAGGGGGAATCGGAGGAGGTCGGGTTTTCGGATGTCATGGCGGAAGGGGGTTGTGGGGTCGATTGATCAGAGACGGATGGAGAAAATCACTTCGGAAGAGGGAGATTCGAAACCGGGCATCGATCAATCCCGGGTGATCCACGGAGTGGGCGTCGTCCGCGGGCGATTCGCTGCGTGCCCGACATCGGCATGGCAGGTCACGCAGGCAGCGACATCGATGTCTTGGTGGACGGACAGCATCTGGGCGACGGTTTCTTCGTGGCAATAGAGACAGGCCTGCTGAGTCACCCGACGGTTACGCGGCTTGATCTGGATGGGCTCCCGGTAGTTCTCCAGAGTGAAGGCCAGCGCGTGGAAAAAGCCGTTGTCGGCCTTCGTCACCCACTTGCCGACCGGGTGGTGCGAGAGGTGGCAGTCGTTGCACACCGCAACGTTCTGGTGGCTGCTTTTCAACCATGACTCGTAGTAGTCTTCCATGACATGGCAATTGATGCAGGCCAGCGGATCGTCCTTCAGGTAACTCGCTCCTTTGGCGTACCCGAAGGTGAAAAAGCCCAACCCCGCCAACACACCCGACAACACGGAAAGCAACAGATAAGTGCCCGCGCCCCAGGCAAGCCAACGGCGACGCATCCGCCCATCCGACTCCGCTCGGGTGCCTTCGTTTTCCTTGAGGGGTAACATGTGCGCTTTCCGGAGCCCTCCCGCAAACCGCGTCGGTTTCGTGGAATGACGTCACCCATGCTCCGCCCGCACGGCTCCTCCGTCAAGGAGGAATCCGGCCTACCCGGACCCTGCGTTTGACAAAGGCGACCATCGCAGGAAACCTCCTCCCCATGTCTTCCTCCCCAAAATCCCAAGGTGCAACCCCCGAGAGAAACCGCAGTGCGCCTCAGGACGGGGAACGGCGGTTTCTCTACCTCTTTTTCAAGAGAGTAAGAAAAATGGAGCGAAGCTTCCTGCTCCACTCCGATCTTTCCGACCTGATCGCCGAGGTCGAAGACGAATGCGGCGACTACCTGGGCGAAAACAGCCGTGTGGGCGTCTCCCTCCGGCGGGCGATGAGCGCGGCCACCCGCGATCCGTGGATGGTCGTAGAGGTCCGCCCTGACATCGGTCGGTGGCGATACGGTCGCTTTCACATGGATGATCTTTCCTGCGAGGATATCAGCGTGGGGGAGTTTCTCGCTTTTCGCGAAAGCCTTGTGGGAGACAGCAACCGGGCGGACGAATGGCCCGTCGAGTTCGAGGGCGGTCCCTTTCTGGCCGATGTGCCGCTCATGAAAGACAAACGCCAGATCGGGCGCGGAGTCGAGTATCTGAACCGCAGCCTGTCGAACCGCCTGTTTTCCAACGAAAAGGAGCGCGTTCGCACCCTCCTGGATTTCCTGCGGCTGCACCACCACCGGGGCAGCCCCCTGATGCTCTCCGACCGAATCGACACACCGGAGAAACTCCTCGAAGCGATTGAAGCGACCGAGAACGAACTTGAAGGCATGGACGACGACACTCCCTGGGCGGACCTCCGCGACCGTCTCGACGCCCTCGGCTTCGAGGCTGGCTGGGGCGATAACGCCGGTCGTGTGCGGGAAACCCTGGGGCTGCTTTCAGAGGTGATCGACGCTCCCGACCCGAAGGACATCGAGAATTTCCTGGGGAGGATTCCGATGATCTTCAGCGTGGTCATCTTCAGCCCGCACGGGTACTTCGGCCAGTCAAACGTCCTCGGACTGCCGGACACCGGCGGCCAGGTCGTGTACATTCTCGATCAGGTCCGTGCCCTCGAGCAGGAGATGCGTGAGCGGCTCGCTCGCCAGGGAATCGAGACGGAACCGCAAATCCTGGTCGTGACCCGGCTCATCCCTGAAGCGGGCGACACCGGCTGCGACGTCCCGGAGGAAACCATCAACGGCACCCGCAACGCCCGGATTGTCCGTGTGCCGTTCACCGAGGAAAACGGCGAGGTGGTCCCCCGCTGGATGTCGCGCTTCCGGGTATGGCCCTACCTGGAGCGTTTCGCACTCGACGCCCAGAAAACGATCCTCGCCGACCTCGGCACCAAGCCCGATCTGATCGTCGGCAACTACTCGGACGGCAATCTGGTGGCCACCCTGCTCGCGGAACGTCTCCATGTCACCCAGTGCAACATCGCCCACGCGCTGGAAAAGACGAAATACCTGTTTTCGGATCTTTACTGGCAAGACAACGAGGAGGACTACCACTTCTCGGCACACGTCACCGCCGACCTTCTGGCCATGAACGCGGCCGACTTCATCATCACCTCCACCTACCAGGAGATCGCCGGAAACGCGCGGACCGCCGGACAGTACGAATCCTACAACGCGTTTACCCTGCCCGGCCTCTACCGCGTGACCGGGGGCATCGACGTCTTCGATCCGAAGTTCAACATTGTCTCCCCCGGTGCCGACGCCGATGTGTATTTCCCGCACAGCGACGAAGAGAACCGCATCCCCGGGCTGGCCGAAGAAATCGAGAGCCTCCTGCACGGCGACTGGCCGGACGCGGTCTCGGGCTTCGATGACAGGGAAAAGCCCCTGATTTTCCTCATGTCCCGCCTCGACAAGGTGAAGAACGTGACGGGATTCGTCGAATGGTACGCGCGAAGCGACCGGCTCCGGGAACTGGCAAACGTCTTCATCATTGCCGGAAACACCCGCTTCGAGGCGAGCGACGACGAAGAGGAGAAAGAGCAGATCAGGATGCTCTACCACCTGATCGAGAACCACGACCTCCGCGGAAGCCTGCGCTGGGTGCCAAAGCAATCGGACAAGGTCTTCAATGGCGAACTCTACCGCACCATTGCGGACCGCGGCGGAATTTTCGTCCAACCGGCACTGTTCGAAGCCTTCGGCCTGACCGTCATCGAAGCGATGACCTCGGGCCTACCCACCTTCGCCACCGTCTTCGGTGGCCCATTGGAGATCATCGAGGAAGGCAAAAGCGGCTTCCACATCGACCCCAACCACGGGGATGAAGCCGCCGAGAAAATCGCCGGATTTTTTGAGAAATGCCGGAAGGATTCCGGTCACTGGGCTGAGATTTCGAAGGGTGGGATCAAACGGGTCGAAGAGTGCTACACCTGGAGGCTCTACGCATCCCGCCTCATGACACTTTCGCGGGTGTATGGTTTCTGGAAATACGTAAGCAACCTCGACCGCGCCGGTGCCCGGGCCTACGACCGTCTCTTCTACCGGAGCGTTTACCGCCCCATCGTCGAGCGAATGGAAAAGGGCGTTCAGGAAACCGCGTAGCGGTTGGCGATGGAGATACCGCTGAGCATCGCGCCCACGATTCCGAGAAATCCCTGGTCCGTTCCGCAGAGATAAAGCCCGTCGAAGCCCGTCGTTCCGTCCCTGGATTTCCGTGACGCCCCGTACACGGCACCGCCCAGGTGCCCGGTGAACTTCTCTACGGTCAGGGGTGTAAACATGTCACGGGCGGCCAGGTGCGGACCGGGATTCTCCCTGGGAGCGGGGAGCACCGCCGCAGCCACTTCGCGAAGCCGCGCGAACCAGTGCTCCTTTTCCTCTTGATAGGACTCCGGGGACAGTGCCTTCCAGCGGTCGTAATTCGCGAGGGCCGTCAGACGGACGATCCCCTCGCGCAGTCCGCGCCCCTCCCCGTAGTCGTAGTGGTTGGGGATGCAGATGACGCCGCTGGAATCGTCCACCAACACGTCCTCAGGGCGACGATAGCGGAAGGGGCGGCGGGTGGAGAAAAAGGTGATGGTGTCCTCCCACCCGAAACGAACCGGGTCGGCATGGTACACCGAAATGGTTTCGACAAACGAGAGCCTGCCCACCGGAGGCTTCTCCCTCTCGACGCCGCACATTCTCTCCGTCTCCACCAGCCCGGCACTCGAAAGAATCATCCCGGCGAACACCGTCGATCCATCGTCCAACTCGACCGCCTCCGCCCGCCCATCCGCCGTCACGATACGCCTCACCCCGCAACGCATCCTTCTCTCGCCTCCGACCTCCTTCAGCTTCCGCAGGAGGGCGCGGACAATCGTCCGCACGCCGTCGAGCGGACGCGAAAACCCCTCCAGAAACAGCGACCTGAACAGAATGGCAAACTGATCGAGGTCCACATCGTCCTCCAGCGCACTGCCGTAGTATAAAATCGGACACAAGATCATCTCGCGCAGAAGCGGATCGGGCACATGCTCTTCCAGAAAAGGAAGTGCGCTCTGCCTGCGGTCCACCAAGGCGGTGGCGTCGTGGCCGCGAACAAAGCGGACGACCTCACGGAAGCCATCGACCGAGCCCGGAAAGGCCTCCGCAATCTCCGCCTCCAACACCTCGGGCTCGTTCGTGAAACGCAAACTGGCTTCGGGAAAGACGATCCTCGATCCACCCTGGGGGTTCAGATCGAACGCTTCCCGAGGAATCCGCAGCTGACGGAAAATCTTGTTGAGCGGGGCACCGCGGTCCCCCTTCCGTGCGAAATTCGTCAGGGCGTGGAGACCGACATCAAACACACGCCCCTCGCGCCGGTAGAAACTGTTGAGTCCGCCCGGTGCTTCGTGCCGCTCCAGGACCAGCACCGATTTCCCCGCCAGAGCAACGCGAATCGCAGCCGCCAGACCGGACATCCCGGCACCGATGACAACCACATCGTAGTGCTGGGCGGCCTGCTCCGTCATCCTCCGCAATCGCCAAAATCCGCGACGGTCGCGACCAACCCCGCAGGCGTATCAGGCGTTGAACCTGGGGGTGAGATACTCTCCGCAACTCTCCAGCGAGGCCAGCTTCGGATAGTCCTCCTCGGGCACTTCGATGCCGTACTGTTTCCGCAATTCCATGACGATATCGAGGAAGTCCATCGAGTCCAGGTCGAGCTGGTCCCGCAGGCGGACCTTCGGGTCAATGGAGGACGTATCCTCGTCGGGAGCGATTTCCCCGATGATCTCGAGGACGATTTTCTGCGTTTCTTCTTGGGTCATGGAACTTGGTGAAAAGATGGATCAGTCCGAAAAACGGGTCACGATCAGCGTCGAGTTGATCCCGAGCATCCCGAAGGAGCTGTTGAGAATCACGCGGACGTCAACCCCCTCCCGTGGTTCGTTGAGGACGAGATTGGGGAGTGCGCACTCCGGGTCAAGCGTTTCGACGTTGATGGTGGGGTGCACGACGCCATCGGTAAACGAGGGCAGGTTGCCCGCCAATTCGAGAGCACCAGCCGCCCCCATGCAGTGGCCGATGTAGCTCTTGGTGTTGTTGATGTAAGTGTCCGTCGCATCGCCGAAAACCTCGCGGATGGCGGCGCACTCCTGGATATCGCCCTGTTTGGTGGCGGTGGCGTGGGTGCTGATCAAATCGACATCTCCGGGCTCCATCCCCGCGCGGGCGAGGGCACCGCGCAGGCACTCGGCCTGCCGTTGGGCATTGGGAAGGACATAGTCGGAAGCGTCGGAATTCAAACTCCACCCGGCAAGTTCTCCCAGGATGCACGCCCCGCGCTTGCGGGCGTCCGACAGGCGCTCCAGAACGTAAAGGGCTCCCCCTTCGCTGACCACGATACCGTTGCGCTCCTGGTCGAACGGGCGGCTCGCTTCGTTCGGGTTGGCGCGGGTGGCGAGTGCCCCCTGGCTCTTGAAACCGGCAAAGATGCCGAAGCTGCGAATGCTTTCGCTGACCCCGCCCGCCACGGCGACATCGACCTCTCCGAGCATCAACATCTGTGCGCCCTGGATGAGTCCGGCGTTGCCGGCCGCGCAGGCAGCCCCGATCGTGTAGTGCGGACCGGTGATCCCAAGGTTGAGCGTCACCTCACCGGCAGGATTGTTGGCGACCGTGCGCGGATTGTGGTGGTGCGACCAGAACCGGGTATCGTAGTCGAACTGGGAAATGTTGTACACCTCGTTCTCGGTTTCGACATTGCCGTGCTCGGTCGTTCCCACATAAACCCCGATCCGCGAGGGATCGATGGCCTGCCAGTCGAGGCCGGAATCCGCCAGACCTTCTCGGGCGCAGTAGATGGACACGCTTCCGGCGCGGGTGCCGACCCGCAGGTCGCGCCGTTTCTGGTAGCGCAAGGGGTCGAAATCACAAATCCCCGCCGGCGTTGGACCCATGTAGCGCAAATCCAGCACACCGATTCTGGCCCGTTTCTCGAGCAGATTCGTGCGAAACTCCTTCAAGTCGTTTCCGTTCGGCGCAGTCAGACCGACTCCCGTGATGACAATCCGCTGGTCGGGGTCCTTCATTTCGCGGTTTCTCCCTTTTTCGTGTTCAATTTCGCTTTGAGAGAGGCCTTGGTGATTCCCAATAGCCGAGCAGCAGCGGCCGCATCACCATCGCACCGCTCCATGGCGGCCTGGCCGAGAGCCGCCTCCAAATCGGGCAGCAGGACCGCGTCGTCACCCCCCCCGAACTCTTCGAAGATGCGCTCAATCAATGCGCTGCGCCCTGAGGCCACACCGATTGTACCGCCCGGCACTCCCGAGATGTCGGCTCCGGCGGCAGTACCCGCGTTGACCGGAGAGGGTGATCCACCTAGATCGGAGGGCAGGTCCCCAACCAGAATCGAGGGGCTTTGGGCCACGACCGCACTGCGGTACACGACGTTCTCCAGCTCCCGCACGTTCCCCTTCCACGGCTGGGCGCAGAGGATCTCCAGGGCTTCGTCTGAAATCCTGCGGGGCTTGATCTTCCCGTCACGCGCCAGACGCTGGAGGTGGTAGTCGATGATCTCCGGGATATCCTCCCTCCTCTCCCGCAGTGGCGGAATGCGGATACGAAAGACGTTCAGCCGGTAATACAGGTCCTCGCGAAACTCCTGGTCCCGCACCATTTTCTCGAGGTCGCGGTTGGTCGCGGCAATCACGCGCACGTTCACCTTGATCGGGGCGGTGCCACCCACCCGGTGGATTTCACCCTCCTGGATCGCACGGAGAATCTTGGTCTGTGTGGGCAGGGCCATGTCCCCGATCTCGTCGAGAAACAGAGTCCCGCCGTCGCAAAGCTCGAACTTTCCCTGCCTTTGAGCGGTCGCTCCGGTGAATGCGCCCTTCTCATGCCCGAACAGCTCGCTTTCGATGAGATTGTCGGGAATCGCCGCACAGTTCACCGGGATAAAGGTTTTCTTCGAGCGCAAACTGTGATCGTGGATGCAGCGGGCCACCAGCTCCTTTCCCGTACCGCTCTCGCCGGTGATCATCACCGTTGCATCGCTGGCGGTCACCTGCCCCACCTGCTTGAGAACGATCTGCATTCCCTCCGAACTGCCCACAATCCCCTCGGCGTAGTCCTCGGCGTTCAGCTTCGGCTCGTAGTCGCCCGACGAGCACCGATCACGGTGAGCACGGAGGCCCCGCTCAACCAGATCGCGGATTTTGCCAGGCTCGAAGGGCTTCATCAGGTAGTCGAACGCCCCGAATTTCATTGCCTCGATGGCCGTCTGGGTCGTCCCGTGCGCGGTCATCATGATCACCACCGCACCGGTCCCGAGGGCACGGAGGTTCTGCAAGGTCTCCATACCACTGATCCCCTCCATGCGGTTGTCGAGGAGGATGAGGGCGGGCTTGATCTTTTCGGCCAGCTTTAACCCTTCTTCCCCACTGCCCGCCTCGTGCAGCTCCGCATCGACTTTCCCCAAAACGCGCTTCAGGGAGTAGCGGACTTCCTTGTCATCGTCCACGATCAGGATCGCAGGCGTCACTTTATCTTTGGTCGGCATGGAAAAACCGCGAGAACTAACGCCGATCACCGCCCGAAGG
>CAYVUQ010000006.1:0-6847 GCA_964454915.1 uncultured Puniceicoccaceae bacterium | reverse complement strand
CATGAACGGGGTTTCCTTTGGATTTTTCTTGCTTTGGACCTCCGTCGCTCTAGCCTCACCGCTTTTTTCCAACAACCCGAACACCAAACCGACAGATAAGAAACTCGTTTCTCCCCCTCCACAGGGGGCTTTGAACCATGAACATCACACCGAAAGACCTCCTCGACGCCGGAACACACTTCGGCCACCAGGTACGCCGCTGGAACCCCAGCTTCAAACCGTTCCTCTTCGACCACCGCAACGGCATCTCCATCATCGACCTGGAGAAAACCTACGCCCAACTGGAAAAGGCCTGCGAATTCGTCACCGACACCGTCCGCAGGGGCAAGGACATCCTCTTCGTGGGCACCAAACGCCAGGCACAGGAAATCGTGCGCGAGGCCGCAACGGAAACCCGAATGCCGTTCTGCGTGAACCGCTGGATGGGCGGCACCCTTACCAATTTCACCACCATCAAGACCAGCCTGGAAAAATACCGGCGCTTCCTCGATATGGAAAAGGACGGTTCGCTGAACAGCCTCCCGAAAAAGGAGGGTTCGGCAATCCGCCGCCAGATGGTGCGGATGCACCGGAATTTCGAAGGCATCACCGACCAGCGCGAGCTTCCCGCCGCACTCTTCGTCATTGACGTCAAAAACGAGGAGATCGCCGTAGCCGAAGCCCGCCGCCTCGGCATACCCGTGATCGCTCTGGTGGATACCAACTCCGACCCGTCCGGTATCGACTTCCCCATCCCGGGCAATGATGACGCCGCCAAGTCCATCCGCATCATCGTCGAAACCATCGTCGAGGCGATCCAGGACGGACTCGAACACCGCGAAACCGTCGCCTCGCCCAAGGCGTCCGGTCCCGTCATCACACGGAGCGAATTTTCCGAATCCGAACCCGAGGGCGAGGTAACCCTCCCCGAGGGTTTCGACCCGGACCAGGAATCGAAGAATCCCGCCTGAATCGAAACTTCAAATCAATACTAGTCCCATGAGCGAAATCAGCGCAAAACTCGTCGCCGAACTCCGTGCCCAAACCGGAGCCGGCTTGATGGATTGTAAGAAGGCCCTCGTCGAAGCGGCCGGCGACGCCGAAAAAGCCGTCGCGATCCTCCGCAAGAAGGGCGTGGCCACAGCCGCCAAGAAAGCAGGTCGCGAAGCCGCCGAAGGCGTCATCGAAAGCTACATCCACCTGGGCGGCAAGGTCGGCGTCCTTGTCGAGCTGAAGTGCGAAACGGACTTCGTCGCCAAGAACGACGCCTTCAAGAGCCTCGCCCGCGACATCGCCATGCACGTCGCGGCCGCCTCCCCACTCTACGTCAGCCGCGAGGACGTCCCCGAAGAGGTGGTCGAAAAAGAGCGTGAAATCGCCGCGTCCCAGGCCGAGGGCAAACCGCCCCAGGCGATCCAGAAGATCGTCGAGGGAAAGCTCGACAAGTACTTCTCCACCATCTGCCTGCTGGAACAGCCGTTCGTGAAGAACCCGGATCAGTCCGTCCGCGACCTCCTTACCGAGAACGTCGCCAAGATGGGCGAAAACCTGGTTGTCGGTCGGTTCGCCCGGTACCAGCTCGGCGAGTAAGCCACCCGGCACGCGGTGGCGGAAGAGGAACCGCTCAGAAACCGTCCAGGCTTACGGGTGCTTCGGCCTTCGCCCTCTCAAGCTTTAGTTGGGCGATTCTCTTGTCCAAACGCGGGTCGAACACAAGAATTTCGTCTTCTTTCACGTTCGCATACACACCAAGGTCCTTGCGGTGGTGGTTCGCCGGGAAAACCTCGGGCTGGATGACCGACTCGTCGCCCTCCGGCGGCGAGGCAGCGACCCACTCGCTGGAACCTGCGTTCACCGAGAGGATGCCATTCGTCTCGACCTCTGTCAGGGGTTTTGAGCGGAGATAACGCTCGAAGACGGATGTTCCGTTGAGATAGGCAACCTGCAACAGCCACCCTTCGGGGCGCTCGATCGGTTTATCCTCCTCGTCCCTTCCCTTCTTCACTGTCATCCAAAGCTTGCTGCTCGAGGGCTTGTAGTCCTCGTTGATCTTGAAATAGATCACGTACTCAACTCCATCCACGATCTGAATGTCTTCGAAATACGGCGAACGTCCTCTGTGGAACTCCTCAAGATCATCGTCGGTCACCTCGAGCCCGCGGCCACTCTCGCGCAGGAGACGTCTCTCCAAATCTTCGCGCGACTCGCCCACGCGGGCTTCGACAAAGGGAGCGGCAAACAGGAACAAAAGCAGGAGAACGCGGAGATCAGGGATACTTGACATGAAACGAGTCTTGGAAAAAAAAACGAGAAAATGCAAGCGTGGACGGCCGACAGGAGAATATTTCAGATTTGGCACTTGATGCCGGAAGACCCATCCCCCACAAAACGGAAACACTGAAATCATGAACATCGCATTATTTGGTCCTCCGGGTGCCGGCAAAGGAACCCAATCGGAATTGCTGATCAAGCGTTACAAACTCTTCTACATCTCAACCGGAGATCTCCTGCGCAAGGAACTGAAGGAGCAGACCGATCTCGGGAAACAGGCAGAGAGCATCATCGCCTCGGGTGGCCTGGTCCCGGACGAGATCATCGTCCAGATCATCGAAAAGACAATTTCGAAAAACCGGGAGGCCAACGGGTTTCTATTCGACGGATTCCCCCGGACCACGATACAGGCCTATATCCTCGAGGGCCTGATGATGAAACTCGGCGCATCCCTCACCTGCCTGATCAACCTGGACGTGCCGGAGGAAGTCTCCGTGGAACGGCTTCTCGCCCGCGGGAAGACCTCGGGACGGAGCGACGACAACGAGACGGTGATCCGCAACCGCCTCAAGGAATACCACCTTAAGACCCGTCCCGTCCTCGACTTCTTCAGAAGCCGCGGGGTCGTCTTCGACATCAACGCCACGACCTCGATTGAAGAAGTCGCCCGGGAAGTGGACGCTGTCGTCCAGGCCGAATTGCAGAAGCGACTCTTCAACGTGGTGCTTTTCGGCTATCCGGGCTGCGGACGCGGCTCCCAGGGAAAGGCACTCGCCGAACGCTACGGTCTGGAATACGTGGCCACCGGTGCCATGCTCGACGAGGAAATCCGCAAGGAATCGAAAATCGGGAAGCAAATCCAGAAGCTCTACGAAAACGGCGAACTCGTTCCAGACGAGATCGTGGTGCCCCTCATCGAGAAAAAGCTCGAACGCTCGGAAAACGTGCGCGGCTTCATCTTTAAAGGGATTCCCCGCACCCTCGTCCAGTCCTACATTCTCAACGGTCTGCTCCGTAAACAGGATTCCTACCTGCACCGCGTCATTGAGATCGAAGTTCCTCTGCTGGAACTCGTCGAGCGACTCGACAAACGCGGAAAAACCGAACGCTGCATGCCCTACGACTCCAGTGCCGCCAAAATTGTGCGCCGCCTTCAAGAGCACGAGGAGAAGACCATCCCCGTCCTGCGAAAATACGAGGAAACCCAGGAGATTACCCGGATCAACGGACAAGGAACCTTCGAAGAGGTCTTCGAACGCCTCTCCGCAGAAATCGAACTCGGCATCCGCGACGTAAGCGGTCGTCGTGTTTGATGACCCTGAGCTTACCTCACGAAGAAAGTTGAGCCAGGAACGCTTCCGGACTCAAAGCTTGCACGGGAGACTTTTCAAAATCCGCAACGTTACGGGTGGCGATCCATTCCATGCGCGAGGATTCGGCGAAAGGCTTCCTGGCCAAACCGATGTCGAGGAGAATATTCGTATCAAAAAGAGTGCGCATCCCTACCCCGTCCGGACATGTTTGCGCAGGATAGCAGCAGAGCGGGGGTCGGTTCCGAGCGGCCCCAGTGAGGTCTCCGGACCGAAGGCCAGTTCCCGCAACCGCTCCATCGCGGAATCAGGGTCCGATTCGGTTGATCGCATCCGGTTCCGCATCGCCCGATACTCGGACTCAGGGATCAGAATGGTCGCGTCCCGCCCACGTCGTTCCACGCGGACAGGCTCCACCCCCGCCCGATCCAATACCGAACCGAAATGCGTCTTGACGTAAGAGGCAGTGAAACACTTCATACCAGATTCTGAATCGCTCATTATGGTCGATTTGTCGATCGCACAATTCGATCAATTCGGCTTCCCTTAGATCCGGGATTGGCCGCCGTTGACCAGTGCGACCAGTTCCGTGGCCGAATGGACACCGAGTTTCGCGTAGATGGCGGGGATGTAGGAGCCCGCGGCACGAAATCCGGTCAGTTTCACCACAGGGTCAAATTCATCCCAGGCGACATTCGAGAAGAGGGCAAGACACGAATGCTTTCAGACCGGTTCGACCAGGGGCCTTTCATCTGCCGGATAGTTGGGCTTGCGCCCTTTTCGGAGTGACGTCTTTCCCGGCATGAGTTTGTCGAGTGCAGACATTTTCAGGGCTCGAAAAGGGTGCTTTCGACGTCAAACGTATCGGAAGCAACCAGATGAAAGGCCCCTGCCGAACGGGCGCAGTCGGGCTCATTCCATCTTGCGATTGGATGGCAATTTGACCAGTCTTTCCTTGGTGACGGTACAAAACACACAGGTGATTCCTCTCGGAAATCCGACTGACCAACCAGCTACGCTTGGGTTTGGGGATCTTCCGCTATCCGTCCGAGAAGGAGTTCTATCATTGGCAAAGGAATACCGGAAAAAAGGCATTGAGTTGATCTTGTTCGGTTCGTTCGCAAAAGGAACCGCCTCGAGGGTCTCCGATATCGACCTGGCGTATACCGGACGGTCGGATTCCGCAGTCGAGTCTTCATTAATCCGCAGAATCGATGACTTGCCCACCATCCGAGCCATCGATCTGGTTCCGCTGCACTCTGCAACCGACGATCTCGTTAGGGATGTCGAGAACGACGGAATCCATCTGGCCGACGAATGAACCGGGCTGTCCATAATTTTCAATTGGCTCTTGACCGGTTCCGGGAATCGTTGGACTGGGAGGAAACCCCCGCGACCCGTGATAGCGCAATCCTGCGATTTGAGTTATGCTATGAAACCGCGTGGAAAGCCACTCAAGTCTCGGTCCGTAACGAGGGGCTCGTCGCAAACGGTCCCCGCCAATCCTTCCAAGCTGCCTTCCGACTGGGATGGATCGATGATGAGGAGATTTGGGATGCCATCATTCGTGCGCGGAATAGCACTGTTCATACCTATAATGAAACTTTCGCGATTCAGATTTATAAGAGTTTGAGAGGATACTTGGATGCAATGACTTCACTCGAATCAAAGCTCACAGCTTGAGTCTCTCGAAGTGAAATAATTCGCCTTTCGAACCAATCAAGTTTTCCATATAGCTTCGCTCGAAAGTGGTTTAAATCTTACTCTCTTACGCTGCACTCCGACGCTGTTTTGCGAACCACCATCACAGATCGGCTCGAATCGAAAGGCCTCGATAGTTCCATCAGAGTGCTGCACGAGCCGTGTGGCACTACCCTGGTCGGTTTTTCGATGATAAAGGGGCAAGTCGGAGGGCGCCATTCTACGCCTCGCTATCGCTCAGCGTAGAACCAATGGCGGAGGAGGAGGGATTCGAACCCCCGGAACCGTTTCCGGCTCACCTGATTTCGAGTCAGGCCCATTCGACCACTCTGGCACTCCTCCGAGGACTGGGGCTATCGAAGTCCTTTGCATTTACGAAAGTCAAGGGGAAAGGGCCTGCCGAACTGCCGAAATCATCTCTTGACAAGCAATAGTCCACTGGTTTCGCTCGCACCATCTTCAACCAGGGGTGTTTCCCGTTTTCCGGAAACTGAGACAGGCGGCGGAGGCCGCTCAAACCCTTCGAACCTGATCCGGCTCATACCGGCGGAGGAACGGTTGAAGGGTTTGGATCGTTCCTCCGAAGCCTCCCACAGGCCCCCTGCAACGATCCATACCATGATAAAACACCTGATGATTCTCAGCGCGACCCTGGGCTCGCTCCTCGCCGCCGAAAACCGGGATTCCGCCGGTGCCCCGACCGAGGAGCGCAAATTCGAAAGCTATACGGTGGCCGCCTCCACCATCCAGGTCGATCCGCGGGAAACCGCTTCCAGCCTCTCCCTCTACCAGGGAGAAGACTTGCTTGATCCCAATACCCCGCATCTCGAGGATCTCATTCTGGACACGCCCAACCTTACCTTCGCCGGAGGGTCCTCACGGGCGCGCTTCTTCCAAATCCGCGGGATCGGAGAATACGACAATTTCGACGAGCCGGTTACCCCTTCCGTCGGTCTCGTGATCGACGGCATCGATTTCAGCGGTTTCGGAAACATCGTCTCCCTCTTCGATGTCCAACGCGTTGAAGTCCTCCGCGGACCGCAAAGCGGTTTGTACGGGACCCAGGCCCTCGCCGGGCTGATCTACGTGGAGTCAACCGACCCCACCCCCTACTGGACCGGCCAAGCCGAAGCGACCCTGGCCGAGTACAACACTTTCCGGGGAGGGGTCGCCGTCGGAGGCCCGTTGGACTCAGTCGCCGAGGACCTCTCCATGCGGCTGTCCGTGTATCAGAATTCTTCCGACGGACCCATCTACAACGACTACCTTGGACGACACTCCGGCGCGGACAAGGACGAGTTCACCAGTCGGCTGAAATTGCACTGGACCCCCTCGGAAACCTTCCGCCTTCGGGTCACGGGGCTCTACAGCGATTTCGACAACGGATACGACCACTTCTCCCTCCGCGCCAATGAAGGAAGCCGCACCGTGTATAGCGACTACCCCGGGCAGGACAACCAGCGGTCCGGTGCCGCGGCGGTGGAAGCCGCCTTCGGCCCGACCGATGCCGAACTGGTCTCCCGCACGACCGCGCAGCGGACCAAAACATTCTACAGTTTCGACGCCGACTGGCTGAACACCTCCGA
>CAYVUQ010000005.1:9566-18139 GCA_964454915.1 uncultured Puniceicoccaceae bacterium | reverse complement strand
GTGTGCACGCTGGACTACGCCCGGATGAAGCCTGGTAAGGCCGCTCTGAAGCGGTTGATGGAGAAGACCGACGAGGTGCGGATCACCGGTCCCTCCACCGATCTGCGTTTCTCGATCAAGGGAATCCCCGCCATCGTCTGCGGGGGTACGCACAACATACCCGACGGCGAGGTTTTCACTGCCCCGGTGCGCGACTCGGTGGAAGGCTTCATCCACTACAACGCTCCGACTGTCTATCAGGGCGTGGCCTTTGAAAACGTGCGGTTGGTCTTCCGAAAGGGAAAGATCGTGGAGGCAACGTCCAGCGACAGTCGGAGACTCAACGAAATCCTGGACTCGGATCCCGGTGCCCGGCGGGTCGGGGAGTTCGCGATCGGATTCAATCCGCATGTTCTGGAACCGATGGGGGACATCCTTTTCGACGAGAAGATTGCGGGATCGTTCCACTTCACACCGGGTCAGGCCTACGAGGACGCCGACAATGGCAACCGGTCCCAGGTTCATTGGGATCTTGTCTCGATCCAGCGTCCCGAATATGGCGGGGGTGAGATTCGTTTCGACGGGAAACTGATTCGCAAGGACGGGATATTTCAACCCGCCGGACTTCGAAAACTGAATCCGGACCAGCTGGTTTGAGACCCTCGCTTTCCGGGTTGAGTTTTGCGCAGTATCTGCGATCATCCACGGTGATGATCCGCCAAATTCTTATTTTTTCCCTTCTGAGCACCGTGGCCTGCATGGCCCAGGCGAAGACCCTCGACGAAGTCATCGAAAAGGCCCGGGCTTATGTCGGTCCCGAGGATACCGTCGCATCTGTTGAAGCACTTTCCTACACCGGGACGCTCACGCCTGCGGAGGACGGCGAAGAACGCACGGTGCGGTTGATCCTCGAAAAGCCTGCACGGCAGCTGCTTGTGATCGAAAAGGGCGACGGACGGGTGACCATGATCGTGAACGATCTGGAGGGGTTCATGGTCCAGGAGAATCTGGAGACCGGCGGAAAGCGCGTCGATCCGCTGCCGGTTGACCAGGTCAGACGATTCAAGGCGAACGCGGCCGAGAATCTTTACTTCTACGAATTCCCTCCCGGGCGGCAGGTCCGCGCGAAGTATCTGGGCGAACAGGAGTTTCGTGGGGAGACGGTGGACGCGGTCCGCTTCATTCATCCGGGGAACGTGACATTTTTCCGCTACTTCGACCCGGAAACCGGCAGGCTGGTCGGGACCCTTACCGACACAGGCACCGTGAACACAGAGGAAGGCGAGATGCTCGTGGACGGCCTCCGGTTTGCCGGAAAGGTGCTGTCTTTTGAGGACGGGGAAAAGGTCCACACCATTGAGTTTTCCCGAATCGAAGTGAATCCGGACCTGCCGGAGGACACGTTCCGACCGGAGTGAGCCAGCACCGCTTCCTGGACCAGGGAAGATGAGGGCGTCCCGCATCAGCACCCGGAACGCTGCTTCGGCGGTGGCACGATTCAGGGGAAGCGTGTCGTTTTCCAACGAAACGGAGGCGACGGTGCGTGCGACCCTCGACGAACTCCGCAAGCGTGGCGACGATGCGTTGCTCGAACTCACGGAAAAGTTTGACGGGGTGCGTTTGACGGCAACCGGTCTGCGGATCGGCGAGCAAGAGATGGCGGAGGGCTGGCGGGCAATTTCGCCGGAGCAGCGGCGGGCCATGAAAGCGGCGGCCCGGTCGATCCGGGAGTTTCACGGGAGGGCTTTACCCCGTGACTGGTCGGCGAGAAACGGGGATGGAATGACGGTTGGGGAACGATTTTACCCGATTCGCCGTGCCGGGCTCTACGTTCCGGGTGGGCGGGTGCCTTTGGTCTCCACGGTTCTGATGACGGCGATTCCGGCCCAGGTGGCGGGTGTGCCGGAAATCGTGGTCTGCACTCCGCCGGGACGGGACGGGAGGGTTTCTTCTGCGCTGTTGGCGGCTTTCCACGTTCTCGGCATCAAGGAAGCTTACCGTGCAGGGGGTGCCCAGGCCATCGGTTCTCTGGCTTTCGGAACCCGCACCATCCCTGCGGTGGACCTTGTGGCTGGTCCGGGCAATACTTATGTGATGGAGGCCAAACGACAGGTTTTCGGTCGGGTGGGGGTGGATCTCCTGCCGGGTCCGAGCGAGGTCATGGTGATCGCCGATACTGGAGCACGCGCGGATTGGGTGGCTGCCGATATCCTCTCGCAGGCCGAGCACGGGACGGGGAAGGAGAAAGTTTATTTGGCGGTCACCGAGGCTGACTTCTGGAAGGAGGTGCGGCGCGCGCTAAAGGAGCAGGCGTCCGGGGTGCCGGACCGGGTGACGGTTGAACGAATCCTGGATGAACGGTTTCTCTCCGGCATCTGCGCCGACGAGGATGCCGTGGTCGCTTTCGCCAACGCGGTGGCACCGGAACACCTTGAACTGCAAGTGGCCGATTCGGCCATCAAACGGCTGACCCGCCGTATCTCGACCGCAGGTGCGATTCTGCAGGGCTACCGCACCCCTACGGTTCTCGGTGATTTTGTTGCCGGACCGAGCCACACGCTTCCGACTGATGGGACCGGTCGTTTTTCCGGTGGGTTGCAGGCCATGCATTTCCTTCGTCGTTCGAGCGTTGTTCGCTCTTCGGACAAGGCCAATCGAGCCGTTCTTCCGGTGGTCGAGGCTTTTGCGGCGATGGAGTCGCTGCCGGTCCACGCCGCTTCCCTGCGGAGGAGGGTGCGATGAGCCGCGACCCCGCTGCTTTCGCCCGGCCCTGTGTCACCGCCCTGGATCCCTATGTGCCGGGCGAGCAGATCAACGAGGTCGGCTGGATCAAGCTCAACACCAACGAATCGCCCTATCCCCCGAGTCCGGTCGTTCTGGAGGCGGCCCGGGCGGAGTTGGAAAAGCTCACCCTTTACCCGGACCCTCCGGCGCATGCGCTGCGCCAGGCCATCGCCCGGCATTGGAAGGTGGACTCGGCGCAAGTGATTGCCGGCAATGGCTCGGATGACATTCTGAATCTTCTCTTCCGCGTTTTCGGCGGACCGGACCGGATCGCCGGGGCGATGGACCCGAGCTACTCGCTCTACCCGGTCCTTGCGGGTGCCAACGACACCCCCTGGGTGGATGTGTCTTTTGACCGGCCCTTTCGGCTGCCAGTGGAGAGGATTTCCGCAGCCGGGTGCAACCTGTTTTTCCTCACCTGCCCCCACGCGCCCTCCGGCGTAGTGTTTCCGCTCGAGGATATCCGCACCCTCGCTGCCGGGATCGACGGGATTCTGGTAGTGGACGAGGCCTACGGCGATTTTTCAGGCCAAAGCACCGTGGAACTGACGCACGACAATCCCAACCTTGTCGTGACACGTTCGTTTTCGAAATCCTTCGGTTTGGCCGGTCTGCGGGTCGGCTACGGAATCGGCGATCCGCGGACGATTGATCTGCTCGACCGGGTGCGCGATTCCTACAATCTCGACCGCGTAGCCCAGGCAGCGGCTGTGGCCGCACTTTCCGACCGGGGATATTTTGAAGCCACCATCGGCAAGAGTGCTTACGTGCGCGACTTCTACCGGAACGAGTTCGAGGGGATCGGATGGAAGGTCTATCCCTCGCAGGCGAATTTCCTGTTCGTCGAGCCCCGTGGCAGCGACGGCGCGAGCGGACCAGAGGTGGCGCGGAGCCTCTTCGAATGGCTCAAGGAGCGGAAGATTTTGGTCCGCTACTTTGGAAAGCACGCCTTGACTCGCAATTTTCTGCGAATCAGCATCGGCAGTGAGGATCAGATGTCGGTCCTGTGGGAAATGATCGAGCAATGGCGGAACAACGGATAGCAGCGCGGGAGCGCGTAACGAAGGAAACATCCATCCGGGCGGAGTGGAATCTGGACGGCTCGGGCGTGGCGGAGGTCGAGACCGGCATCCCGTTCTTCGATCATATGCTTTCCCTTTTCGCCATGCACGGCCTGTTTGACCTGAAAGTCCGTGCCTCCGGTGATCTCGATGTGGACTACCACCACCTGGTGGAGGATACCGGGATCGTTCTCGGTGAATGCTTCCGCGAAGCGGTTGGCGACAAAGCCGGGATCCGGCGCTACGGTTCCGTTTTCCTTCCCATGGACGAGACACTGGTGCGTGTGGCGGTGGATGTGGGCAACCGCCCCTGGCTTTCCTACGAGCTTCCGTCGGCCCCCGGTTTCGTCCGCGACTTCAACGTGGGCCTTTTCCGCGAGTTTTTCCAGGCTTTTGTCAATCAGGCGGCTGTGAACCTGCATATCCGCCGGGAGGCCGGGCAGGAGCCACACCACCTGGCCGAAGCGGCTTTCAAGGGAACGGGCCGGGCGCTCGACGAGGCCACGATGGCCGAGCCCCGCCGGGACGGACAAGTGGCCTCGACGAAGGGGACCCTGGATTCCTAGCGGCCCACCGCCGGGCCGACGCCCCCAGCCACCCATGGACAACCGATGCTCCAGCGAAACCGGCGGACGGGAATGTCCGCCCACCGGGAAGGCCGTGCCGCGCAAACGGGACATCCCTGTCCCGCCCGATGGGAAAGGCCGATCTGCCGCCTTTTCCGAGGATGGCGCCGGACGGGAATGCCCGCCCTCCGGGAGGCCGCTCGTCGCCGTGATCGACTACGGCATGGGCAACCTGCGCAGCGTGGCCAAGGCGTTCGAGAAAGTCGGTGGACGCGTGGAGGTGATCGACACGCCCCGGTCGGGCGAGCCGTGGAACGCTCTGGTGCTGCCCGGTGTCGGTGCCCTGGGCGATTGCGTGACGGGGCTTGATCAGGCCGGGTTCTCCACCTGGATCCGGGACTGGATAGCGGCTGACCGCCCGTTTTTCGGCATCTGTCTCGGGTTGCAGGCGCTATTCGATCACTCGGAGGAGGGTGATGTCCCCGGTCTGGGCATTTTTGCCGGAGAGGTTCGTCGCTTTCGCATCGATTCGCGTCTGAAGATTCCGCACATGGGCTGGAACGCGGTCCGCTTTGCGGTCGGCGATGATCCCTTCCGTGCCAGTATCGCGGGTGGGGACCAGTTTTACTTCGACCACACCTACCATGTTGAACCCGAGGACGAGTCGCTGGTCTGGACCCGCACCGACTATGGGGTGCCCTTTGTGAGCGGCATTCGACGCGGGAATTGTCTGGCGACCCAGTTCCACCCCGAGAAAAGTCAGGCTAAAGGATTGCAAATCTACCGAAATTTCCTGAACCATGCCCGCTCTACGCCGGAAATCTCCGGTCAACCACCTTCTCCGTAACTACCGCGCACCATGGACGAAAACGTAACGATCAAGATTGGAGACCGGGACTATGAGTGTCCGGTTATCACGGGAACCGAGAACGAAAAAGCGTTCGACATCCGCCATATCCGGGCCGATTCGGGCTATATCTCTTTTGACGAAGGATATGGAAACACCGGTTCGTGCCAGAGCGATGTCACCTTCATCAACGGCGAGCAGGGGATCCTCCGCTACCGCGGATATCCTATCGAACAATTGGCCGAACACTCCTCTTTTCTGGAGTGCACCTACCTGATCATCTACGGCGAGCTGCCGAACGAGTCCGAGCTGGACGAGTTCAAAACCAAGGTGAAGGAAAACGCCGAGGTCCATGTCGGCATGGAGCACCACTTCGACGGCTTCCCCACCGGTTCGAATCCCATGGCCATTCTCTCGGCCATGCTCAATGCGCTCGGGTGCTATTACCCGGAGATGACGACCAACAACCGGCAGCAGGACCTTGAAAGGTTCGACGACGCAGCTGCGGTGTTGATCTCCAAGGTGCGCACCCTGGCCGCGATGTCCTACAGGATGAAGTGTGGCAAACCCTTCATCTATCCACGCAACCGCCTGCGTTACTGCCAGAATTTCCTCCACATGATGTTCTCGGATCCGTACGAGGACTATGTGGATCGGGCGGGACTTTCCCACGCGCTCGACCTCTTCCTGCTCCTGCACGCCGATCATGAGCAGAACTGCAGTACCTCGACGGTGCGCATGGTCGCCTCCGGCGGTGCCAACCTGTTCGCCTCGGTTTCGGCGGGGGTCTGCGCCCTGTGGGGACCTCTGCACGGCGGCGCGAACCAGGCGGTCATCGAAATGCTCAGCCGCATCCACGCATCCGGGGACGACGGGGGGCGGTTCATCGAGGACGCCAAGAGCGGCAAGGCGAAACTGATGGGCTTCGGGCACAGGGTGTACAAGAACTACGACCCCCGCGCCCGTATCCTCGGCAAAGCCGCCGAAAAGGTCCTCGCCGCTATCGGGGTTGAGGACGATCCACTCCTGCGCATCGCCCGCAACCTGGAGCAGTCGGCGTTGGAGGATGAATACTTCATCGAGCGCAAGCTCTATCCCAATGTCGATTTTTACAGCGGCCTGATCCTCAAAGCAGCGGGAATCCCGGTCGAGTTTTTCACCGTTATGTTCGCCATCGGGCGCATGCCGGGCTGGCTGGCCAACTGGCGCGAAGTGGCTTCCAACGAGAAAGGCCGGATCCACCGTCCCCGCCAGGTTTACCAGGGTCCAGCCGAGCGGGATTACGTCCCCATCGAACAGCGCTCCTGAGCGGGACGTGGCCCGCGCGGAACCGCGCATTTTCTCCTTCGGCAGGGGGGCCGTAAAGTCATTGTTGCAGTGCGACCCCGCTCCTGGACCAGTCCCGGATGTGAAGAAAGGCTGTTCCGGCGGCTTCCGCACAGGGGCGGTCGCGGTCGTCGCGGTCGCCCACATAGACCGCCCGTTCCGGGGGCACCCCGAGACGACGAAGGGCCACAAGAAGACCTTTGGGATCCGGCTTGAAGGCATCCACCTCGACATCCGTTGAGCTGACCGAAACATCGACGGTGATGCCGAGAGCTTGCAGCTTGTCTTCGGCAGGATATTCGGAATAGACGCCGGTCGCGATCCCTTCGCCGCGCAGAGCTTCGATCCAGGACCTGATACCGGGGGTGCGGTGGCCGCGCAGGTAGCGGAGAGGATGCTCGGATATCCACGTCCGCACCGCCTCTCTCACGATTCCCACCGGCACATCCAGAGCTTCGGCGACCACCTCGTATTGGGCGTTCTCGAACCCGGAGGAGACCTGTGCGGCGAGGGTCTCCCGCTCCCGGCGGAAGCGTTTGAGTATCCGCAGATCGCGGCGCGTGTGGGCTGAAAACGATGCGGCCCACAGGAGATCGAGCATCATGCGGAGGCGGAGACCTCTTTGCCGGTAGAGTGTCCCGTCCACATCGAAAACCACGGCTGCCGGGGGATGGCCGTCGGGTGCGTCGGGGAGCAGGGCAGATGCCGTCATTTCACTCTCCGATCCGCAGGGCCGGTTCGAACCTCAGGCCGTCCCCTTTGCGGACGGTGACGGGGCGGTCCTCCGCGAATGCAGCGAACGCGATCATCGCTGCGTTGTCGCCGGTCACTTCCGGCTCGGCCATCAAACCGGGCAGCGAGAAACGATCGGCCAGGGCGTGGAAACGCTCCCGGAGGAGGCGATTGTTGGCCACTCCGCCGGAGAGCCCGATGCTGCGAACACCCTTTTCGCGTTTCAAAACCTGGCTGAATTTGCGTATCAGCGCATCGACTACGGCTTCCTGATAAGAGGCGCACAAGTCGGGAAGGTGTGCGTCTATCTCTTCCGGTGTCATCTTCTCCAGCCGGTAGCGAAGGCTGGTCTTCACCCCGCTGAAGCTGAAGGCCCGATCCGCAGGATCGGCGAATGCACGCGGAAAGCGGAAAGCGTCCGGATCGCCGGAGGCGGCTTTGCGCTCGACCTCCGGTCCGCCGGGATAGGGCAGGCCCAGGAGCTTCGCGCCCTTGTCGAGGGCCTCTCCGGCCGCATCGTCGCGGGTGTCGGCGAGGGTGCGTGGCACCAGATCGGTATCCATACGGAAGAGCAGGGTGTTGCCGCCGCTGACGAGCAAACCGAGATGGGGAAGCAATCCCGCGAGACTGTCCCGGAAGCGAGCCGGGGACTCCGCGTGGATCGGCAGGAAAGGGGAGAAAGCGTGGCCAGTCAGGTGGTTGACTCCGCTCACCGGGCATCCGAGCAGAAGGGAGGCGGCCTTGGCCGCCGCGATCCCTACGGCGAGGCATCCGGCGAGACCCGGTCCCCGGGTAACCGCGACGCTTGTGATTTCCTCGATTCCGTGGGTGTCCCGGAGGCGTTCGAACAGGGCGGGGAAGTTCTCCAGATGTTCGCGGGAAGCCAGGTCCGGCACGACCCCTCCATAGGCGCGGTGAAGGTCCAGCTGGCTGTGAACCAGCGAATCGACCAATCCGCGCTCCGGGTCGAACAGGGCAATTGCGGACTCATCGCAGGAACTCTCGATGGCCAGGATCACGGTTTGGCATCCCCTTCTTGAGGTGCTCCATCTTCGGCCAATTCCCGGAGTGCCTCCAGGAGTACCGTATCCTCCGTCGGAGGGAACCCGAACCGTGCTTCGAATTCCTCCGGAGGCAGGCCCGGATCATGGCTGGACTGGATCGAGAGTCGGATAATTTCCTCGGCCCCGATTTCGACCGCGCGGTCGGGGGTCAGCCCGACCCCCTCGATTTCGCGTCCGTCGGGCAAAAGATAGCGGGCGGTGGTCAGGGAGAGGC
>CAYVUQ010000005.1:0-9556 GCA_964454915.1 uncultured Puniceicoccaceae bacterium | reverse complement strand
CCGCGGAACAACGCGGCGGTCTCGGCCGCGGCCTGGTTGCTCAGGGCCGGCCCCTGCGCGGCCTCGGCCGCCGCCAGCGCCGCCGCCGCCGCCGCCGCCGGCGCCGGCGCCTGCGCGATCGTCACCTCGGCGGCACCACCCCAGGTGCCGGCCCACACGCCGAAGGCCAGCGTGCCGTCCTGCATGCTGATGCGCTGCTCGCCGACCACCACCGCGCGGCCCAGAGACTGCAACGCGCCCGCGAAAATCTCGGATGCCGAGGCACTGAACCGGTTTTGCAGGACCGCTACCGGCATCTGCGGCGGAACCAAAGCGGGTGCCTGCGTTTTGAATCTCTCGATCATGGTGTCGTCGCGCCCCCTGATGGTCAGGTAGGTGGTATCCTCGGGAAGAAACAGTTCCAGCACCTCGCCCGCCGTGGCAAGGAGCCCGCCCGGATTGTTCCGCACGTCGATCACAATTCCCGCGACCCCCCGGTCCAGCAACTCACGCAGAGCAGACTCCAGTTCGGTCGCCGTGTTTCGTCCGAACACGCTGATCGCGAGGTAGCCGATGTCACCGGGAAGGACCTGGACCTCGTCGATACTGGAGACCGAGAGGGACCGACGCTCCAGCCGCGCCCGGATCGGTGCATCCACCCCCTCCCGGGTTACTCCCATCTCGACCCGGGTGCCGGGTTCGCCGCGCAGGAGATTGGCGATTTCTGAAACGTCGAAGGCGGACACATCCAGCCCGTCCACCTCGATGATCCTGTCGCCGGGGCGGAACCCCGCCTCGCCTGCGGCACCTTCCGGGTGGAGCTTCATGATAAACACGCCGTTGTCCATCTCGCGCACCTCCGCGCCGACGCCCGCGTAGCTCTGTCGGGTGGGGATTTCGAACTCTGCGAATTCGGTCCCGTTCAAGTAGTTCGAATAGGGATCGAGGCCTCCGATCAGGCCGTGGAGGGCGTTGTCGCCCAGATCGTCGAAGCCGGAGCGGTCTTCGGCCACGTAGGATTCCTCGGCCAGGAGCATCACGTAGCCGACTTTCCCGATGTTCCGCCAGAAGGACAGGGAGAAAAGTCCGTCGAGATGCGGAGCACTGACAAACAAGAACGCGCCCTGGACGAGAAGGGCGGCAAGCAACAGAAAAGTGATGATTCGACGGAAGCGCACGATCAACCCATGTCCGTTACAGAAGAATCCGCAACAGGTCCCCGACTTCCGCGAACCACTCGCGGACGGGCGGTCCCAGCCAAAGCACGTAAAGGACTGCGGCCGCGCAGAGCATCGGCCCGAAGGGCACGGCGGTCCCGAAGCCGACAGGGACGTCGCCCTGGTCTTCCTCGGTTTTCTCCGCCGGGGCCTCCCCTCCTGCGCTGCCGCCGCCCCGGAGCAGCAGCACCGGAAGCAGAACCAGCGTGCCGATCAAGGCTCCGGCAAACAGCGAAAAGACAGCACCCTCCCATCCGCAAAAGGCACCGAAACATCCGGCAAGTTTCACATCACCCTGACCGAGGGCCTCTTTTCGGAAAACGATCTCCGCGAGGGCTCCGAACCAATAGAGAACGGAGGAACCCACCAGGGCACCGACGACTGCCGTGGAGAGTCCCTCGTATGCCGCAGTGCCCCCCGGCGCGGAGAACCCGTGCAGCTCCGGGACCAGGGCCGAAAGGAAAATGCCCGCGAACATCCCGCCCACGGAAAACCGGTCCGGGATGATGAAGTGGTCCAGATCGATGAACACCGCCGGAACCAGCAGGCCGAAGAAGGCCCACAGGCAGAGTGCCACCGGGATCGGTTGGGTCAGCCACGCGAGCAGGAATAGCGTGGCCGTAATGAACTCGACCAACGGGTAGCGGAGTCCGAATGAGCGTCCGCAGCACCGCGCCCTGCCGCGCAGGAAGAACCAGCTCAGGATGGGGATGTTGTCATACCAGCCGATGGCCGCGCCACAGGCGCAGCGTGACCCCGGCCAGATTACCGACTTTCCCGCCGGTATCCGATAAATGCACACATTCAGGAAACTGCCGGTGATCGATCCGAAAACGAAGGCGAAAACCCACCCCAGCCAGGGAAACACGGCGAGGACCTGTGAAACGAACTCCATCGAAGGGGATTGCATCCCCCTCGCGTTCGCGAGGCAACCGTGAAGGTGCGCGGGATCAGAGAATGACCTTGTTCAAAGGATACTCGATGATGCCCTCGGCCCCCTCGTCGCGCAGGCGGGGGATGATCTCGCGGACGACCTTCTCGTCGAGCACGGTCTCGACCGCGACCCAGTCTTCCGCCGTCAGCGGGGAGACGGTCGGCTGGCGCAGGGAGGGCAGGCCGTCGAGCACGGCGTCGAGTTTGGAGCGGTGCACGTTCAGTTTCAGCCCGACCTTGTTCTGCGCCTCCAGGGCGGCGTTGAGCAGCAGGGCGATGTTCTCGATCTTTTTCCGCCTGGCGGGGTCGGCCCAGGCATCCTTGTTGGCGATAAACTTTGTGTTGGTGTACAACAAAGTGTCCACGATGCGCAGCTTGTTGGCCCGCAGGGAGCTGCCCGTCTCCGTCAGATCGACGATTGCGTCCACGAGGTCCGGCACCTTGACCTCGGTCGCGCCCCAGGAAAATTCGACCTCGGCGTCCACGCCGTGGCTGGCGAGGAATTTCCGGGTCATGCCGACCACCTCGGTGGCGATACGCTTGCCCTGCAGGTCTTTGACCGTGCGGATGTCGGACGCCTCGGGGACCGCCAGGACCCAGCGGGAGCGGGTGGTCGAGGCCTTGCTGTAGATCAGATCGCAGACCTCCACGATGTCCGAACCGTTCTCTTCGATCCAGTCCAGGCCCGTGAGGCCACAATCGAAAAAGCCGTGCTCAACATAGCGGCTGACCTCCTGCGCGCGGACGAAGCTGCCCTCGATCTCGGAATCGTCGATCGTCGGACGGTAGGAACGCGAACTAACCTGGATGCGGAATCCCGCCATCCCGAAAAGACGGATGGTGGCATCCTGCAGACTGCCTTTGGGCAAACCCAGGTTCAACAATGGCTTGTTTTCGCTCATCCGGCCAGCATACGGGAACAGCCGCGGAATCAAGCGAAATCGAAACGCGGATACGGTATTGTAAAAAAGCGAAAAACTGCCTAGGAGTTGTCCCCATTTAGAAGACATCGGACGATTCTGCTCCGACTTTTGATTACTCCTGCCTCTCCATCATCACTCCACAACGCCCATGGACTCAACCGCAAAACCATCGATCCTCATCGTTGAAGACGACGAAGACGTCGCCAACGTCACCGCCGAGCACCTGGCGGAGGCGGACATGCACACGCAGATTTTTTCGCGCGCCGACAAGGCCGAGGAGTTTCTGAGGAAGAACCACGTGAACCTGATTCTCCTCGACATCAACCTGCCGGACGCGGACGGATTCACTCTCCTCGACCACATCCGCTCCAAGGACGTTCCGACTCCGGTCATTTTCCTGACCGGGACGGATTCGGAGAAAGCCAAGGTGCGCGGGCTGGAAGTCGGAGCCGACGACTACATCACCAAGCCCTTCAGCGCGAGCGAGCTGATCGCGCGCATCCGGGCCGTCCTCCGCCGGACCGACACCCGGCACGATCTCGACCTGACCCCGAACCTGAGCGTTTCGGACAAGCCCTTTGAGTTTCTCGGCGCCGAAATCAACGGGGCGCGGATGGAAGTCCGCTTCCCGAACGGCGCGACGGAGAAGCTGGGCCGCAAGGAGCTGGGGATCATGGCGCATCTGGTTGGCAACAAGGGGAAGGTGGTCCCCCGCAGCAACATCATCCACTCCGTATGGGGGGCGCACGCCAACGTAAAGAGCCGGTCCCTTGATCAGTACATCGTCAAGGTGCGGGAGATTTTCAAGAATCAGGGGATGGACGATCAGGCCTTCCGCACCGTCCACGGGATCGGCTTCATCTACGATCCCGACGGAAAGAAGCCTCCGGATCAGTCCGCATAGCGCCCGGCCACTTCGGCGGCGGTGCTCTTCATCTCCATCTCGCGGAGAAAAGTTTCCAGCCCCTTCCGATCCGGCCTTGCTTCGGGCAGGTCGAACTCATGCGCATCGTTGAGCCGTGTGAGCCTGCGGTTGCGGAGGAGGTTCTCCTCCTCGGCGGGGATCTTCGCCTGGAACCGGGGAGGTTTGAGTCGGCCCGAGTTTTCGATGACCGCTTCGAGCGTGCCGTAGGAGCGGAGCCAGTTTGCCGCGGTCTTGGGTCCGACGCCGGGTACGCCCGGGATGTTGTCAGAGGAATCGCCCACCAGAGCGAGGTAATCGGCGATCTGGTCCGGGCGGACGCCGAACTTTTCCCTGATCCCTTCGGCGTCCAGCGTGCGCCAGCCGAGGCGCGGATTGGCGGTAGGGGGCGGAAGAAGTTGCCGCACCCTGTCGCCTACGCACTGGCCGAGGTCTTTGTCGGCACTGACGATCAGCACCTGATGCCCCTCCTTGGCCAGGCGGTGTGCGGCGGAGGCGATCAGGTCGTCGGCCTCCACTCCGCTCGATTCGACGAGATGCATCCCCATGAGAGCCGTCAGTCGCCTGATTTCGGGAAATTGCCGCCGCAGCGCCTCGGGCATTTCGGTCCGGTGGGCCTTGTAGGTCGGCAGAAGCGCCTGTCTTTCCCGGTCGCCGTCGAGATCGAAAAACGCGGTCACCACCGCGCCGGGGTGGAGATCGTTCAGGTGCCAGATGGTTTTCACCCACCCGTGCAAGGCGTTGGTAGGAAAGCCGTCCGAGCGCGAAAGCTCGGGAACGGCGTAGAAGCTGCGGAAGGCGAGGTTGAAACCGTCGAGGAGAAGGTGCTGGCCCATGGGGAAGGATCACTACCAGGCCGGGAGTGGCTTGGCGAACTGAAATCGGGTATTTCCTTGTCTAATTGCGGAGTTCACCCTAGGTTCCCTTTGAAATACTCCCCCCATGTCGTCCCCTCGCTTCCCTTCCCGTTCCGCTTTCACCCTGATCGAACTGCTCGTGGTCATGGCGGTGATCGCGATTTTTATCGGGGTCTTTTCCGGTGCCCTGCGGCCCGGAAGCCCGACCGTGGCGGTCGAGGGTGGGCAATCCACCGTAGCGGCCCTGCTTTCCCAGGCGAGAGGGGTCGCCGTGCTGAAGGATGCGGACACGTTTCTGATCATCCACGCCGACCCCGACGACCCGGACCGGTTTCTGCGTTTTGCCTCTATCATTTACGATGCGAACGAAGACGGGGACAATGACTGGACGACGGATTTCGTTTACGATTCTGCCACCGACGGTGTTTCGCTGTCGAACGGAGTGTATTTCGTCCCTCCCGACGGGAGCTTGTCCGGAGAAGTGGAGTTTTCGGATGATCCGACACCGTGGGATTCTGCCGTGAACTCCAGTTTTTCCAACGGCGACGCTGTTCTCCAGGTTGACTTCCTCTCCAACGAGCCGGAGGACTATTTTTTTGTTCACTTCAACCGTCGCGGTTTGGTTCCCCAGACGGCGACGAGGGTCGGCTCGCCGATCATCTCGGTCGCGACTGCCCAACCTGCTGGCGATGGCACCGGTCTGCGCTTCGACAATGCGGCGGTGGCCCGTGGTGCCATCGTTCGCCAATACGGCTCTTTTGTTCTGCTCAATGATACCGACGAATTCCCAACCCCCTGAGACCGGTCGCCACGGTTTCGCTGCACGACGCGGCGGCTTTTCGCTGATCGAGGTGATCCTCGCCATCGGCGTGTTCTCGCTGACCATCGTCGCGGTGATCGGCCTGCTCGGTCCTGTGACCCGGCAAATCCGTGATCTCCAGGACCTGAAGGTGGCGAACACCTTGCCAGCCCCCATCCGCGAAGAGCTGAATCGTATGGGGTTCGACAGTTTCGTGAACGATGCGCTCACGGCGATATTGCCCGATTGGACGGTGGCGGACGGTCAGAGCGTGCCCGCGGACGAAACCGCCGTCGCAACGCTGGTCGCTACGGCGGACGGGGGCGAGGTGGCCGAAATCGACTCCGACCGTGTTGAACCCGGCGGCCAGTATTTTTCGATCCAGGTGATTAAACCGGAGGCCGGAAGCAACCTGGAGTACAAGGAGGGGGACGCCTATGTGGCCTTCAAAATCCTCGTCTCCTGGCCCTACCGGCTCCCGCCGGACGGGGAAGCCGTGGTGGACATCGAAAACCGCCGCACCTTCGAGTACTTCACTGCCATTGTCATGGGAGAACCCTTCTGATGAAAAAACGCGTCCCCAACGGTTTCACCATCATTGAGCTGCTCGTCGCCACCGGGGTGACGGTGATCATTGTCGGCCTGATGATCACGATGGTCAACAACCTGCTCTCCGCCTACAACCGCAGTAGCGGGACCCTGTCCGCTCAGGTGCAGGCCAGCCTCTTTCTCGACCAGATGGCTTTGGAACTCGAAAGCATGGTCGTGCGCGACAGCGACGACTACATGTTCACCGTGGAGCAAGTCGGCCTGCTCGACGAGGCCGTGCGGACGACACCGGTCGGCATCGACATTCCCGACGAGGTCGAAGACAGGGATTTTCCACCGATCGAGGACTACCGTTTCGGAGAGGGCGGTCTCTGGCTGAAGTTTTTCACGACCGCGCCCAGCATGACCCTCGACCAGGAAAGCGCGGGTGTCCGGGCCGTTGGATACCGTATCGATTTCAATCCGGTCGTGCCGAATTCGCCTTCGCGCAACTACATGCTCTACCGCACACAGATACCGCCGCAAGTCACCTTCGACTGGGGCTACGACCTTATCGACCCGTTTTACCGCAATTCGGACACCTACACCTACACACCGGACCCGACCGACGATGACGATGACCCCGATCCCGTCACCAGACCAAACGGATTCCGTTCTCCCGATCCGCCGCTCGCATTTCTCCCCAGCGAGATTCTCGCCGACAATGTCGTCGATTTTGGAGTGCGCCTGTTTGTTCACGATGACGGTGTGCGGTACATCTCCTTTCCCCTGACCGCAGGCCAGCAATACGCTGCTTCGAGTGATCCCGATACCGATGATTACCCGAAGGTCGTGGAGGTCATGGTGCGGGTCCTCACTCCCGAGGGAGAGCGTATCCTCGAAAACCTGCGTGAAGACCGGATCACCCCGCCAGACGGGACGACAAGGGCGGACTACTGGTGGGAGATCGTGAGGGAACATTCCGAAGTGTTTTCGCGGGTCGTGCAGATTCCATCGAAGCCGATCTGACGTTCGGCTTTGTGCTTGTCCCCCGGGTTCCCGTGCGGTTTCCTGCCCTCTTTTTTCCATGAAGAGACGTACACACAATTGCGGGGAATTGCGAAAGGACGCCGCTGGCCGGGCTGTCGTTCTGGCTGGCTGGATCGACTCGGTCCGCGACCACGGCGGGGTTCTGTTCGTTGATCTGCGCGACCGCGAGGGCGTCACCCAGGTGGTGTTTCATCCCGGCGACCGCTCGATCGACGAGGCTCTCGCCCACTTCAAACCGGAATCCGTTCTCGAAGTCGAGGGCGAGGTGGTCCTTCGCGAACCGGACACGATCAACCCGGGAATGCCCACGGGCGAGGTCGAAATCCAGGCTTCACGGGTGGAGCTGCTGAACCGCTCCCGGACCCCGCCTTTCCCCATGGAGGACGAGAAAGCCGACCGGGTAAACGAAGACCTCCGCCTGCGCTACCGCTACATGGACCTGCGCCGCCCGCGCAACTTGAACGTCCTCCGCCTCCGCCACCGCGCGAGCCAGGCCGTGCGTCGTTATCTCGACGAGGAAGGATTCGTCGAAATCGAAACGCCTACGCTTTTCAAGAGTACGCCCGAGGGTGCCCGTGAGTTCCTCGTGCCCAGTCGGCTGAACCCAAACGAGTATTACGCCCTCGTGCAGTCGCCCCAGCAATACAAGCAGATGTTGATGGTCGCCGGTGTGGAGCGCTATTTCCAGCTGGCCCGCTGCTACCGCGACGAGGACCAGCGCTCCGACCGTCAACCCGAATTTACCCAGATCGACCTGGAGATGTCCTTCATCGACCGCGAGGATCTCTACGCGCTGGTCGAAGGCCTCATGGCCCGGGTCTGGAAGGACACCCTCGGTGTGGAAATTGCCACCCCTTTCCCGCGCCTGTCCTACCGCGAGGTCATGGACCGCTATGGGTCGGACAAGCCCGATACCCGGTTCGATCTCGAGATCACCGATTTCTCGGCCACTTTTGCCAACTCGGGCTTCAAGGTCTTCGCCGGAGCGGTGGGCGGCGGTGGTGTGGTCAAGGCTTTCAACGCGAAAGGCCTCGCCGATCTCACCCAGGGCGAACTCAAGGGCCTCGAGGAGTCGGCCCGCTCCCTCGGCGCGAAGGGCCTTGCTTTCATCAAGGTCGAGAACGGGGAGTGGAAGTCCCCCATTCTGAAATTCTTGTCCGAGGAGGAAAAATCAGCACTTGCCGAAAAGCTTTCCATGGAAGACGGCGATGTCGTCTTCTTCGCCGCCGGCGATTGGGACCAGTCGTGCACGATCCTGGGACGGGTCCGCCTCGATGCCGCCAGGCTTCTCGAAAAACGGGGCAAGTTGGTTCGTGACCCGCACGACTACCGCTTTCTCTGGGTCGTCGAGTTTCCGTTGATGCTTTTCGACGAGGAAGAGGGCCGCTACGCCGCCGCCCACCACCCGTTTACCTCCCCGGTGCCGGAGGACGAAGCCCTCCTCGATTCGGACCCCAGGGCGGTCCGGGGACAACACTACGACCTCGTTCTCAACGGCGTCGAGCTCGGCGGCGGCAGCATTCGTATCCATCGCCCCGAGCTGCAGAAGAAGGTGTTCGAGGATGTCCTCGGCCTGGCGCCGGAAGTCGTCGCGGAACGGTTCGGCTACATGCTGGAGGCGTTTTCCTACGGAGCACCGCCCCACGGAGGGATCGCCTTCGGGCTGGACCGGCTGGTCGCGCTCCTGGCGGACCGCCCGAGCATCCGCGACGTGATCGCCTTTCCGAAGACCCAGAAGGGGCAGGACCTCATGGCGGATGCCCCCTCACCGGTCGCCGAGAGGCAGCTGCGCGATCTGCACATCCGGAACGTCGAACCGGTAAAAGCGGAAGATTCCTGATCCGCCGGGCTACTCTTTGACCGCAGCGGTCTTGATCCGCGCGGCGACCAGAATGGCTACCTCGTACAGGAGGTAGAGCGGGGTGGTCATGATCACCAGGGTGATCGGATCCCCGGTCGGGGTGATGATCGCCGAGAGGATGAGCAGCCCGATCAGGACCAACCGTCGCTGCTTGCGAAGTCCCGCAGCCGTCACGATTCCGAGATAGGCCAGCAACACCAGGATCATGGGGAACTCGAAAAGCAGCCCCATGAGAACACAAAGCCAGACAACCAGAGTATAGTAGTCGGATGCCCCCCACAAAAGCTCCAGCCCCAGCATCTCGTTGAAGGTGATGGAAACCCGCAGGGCGGCAGGCAGGATCGCGAAAAACGCGAAGGCAACCCCGCAGAGGAAAAGGATGAACCCCGCCGCCAGGCCGGGAACCAAAACCTTTTTCTCCTGTTCGGTCAGGGCAGGAGCTACGAACTTCGCGAGAGAAAAGAGCATGAAGGGCAGTGAACAGGCC
>CAYVUQ010000004.1:0-18811 GCA_964454915.1 uncultured Puniceicoccaceae bacterium | reverse complement strand
CCTGGGGCCCGACCCCGTGCGGGCCAGCTTGCCCCATCCCATTTCTACGCGGAAAACCTCCTCGAGGGAGGAGAGCAGTTTACAGACATCCATGATCACGAGGAAGGAAAGGCGGTAGATGAACACATGGGCAACCAGACGAGCGTCCTCGCGCTCGCTGGCCACGCAAAGAAGGGCCAGCGACATATCGAGCAGGGTGAAGTGAATCCACCAGAAGACCAGGTAGGTGACCAGTCCGAACTCGAGGATGAGGTAAAACACGCACACGTGCGCAAAGAGGTTGGCCACGGGCCAGATCACACCGTCGAAGAACATGTTGGACAGCACGAACCAGCCGCGCAGTCCGTAGCCACCGAAGAATCCCCGACGGTGCTTCCGGAGCGACTGCAGGACCCCACGGGTCCACCGGTATCGCTGCTTGATGAAGGGCAGGAGTTTCTCCGGGGCCTCGGTCCGCACGACCGAGTTGATCTCATCGACGATCTTCCATCCGGCGGCGAGCAGGCGCAGACTCAAGTCGCAGTCCTCCGCAAAGGTGTCGTCGGTATAGAACCCGACATCCTCGATGGCCCGGCGGCGGAAGAGTCCGAAGGGACCGGGAACAATACCGACGCAACCGAAGAGTCCGAAAATCCTCCGCATGAGGTTCTGGCCGATGATATACTCCAGAGCCTGCAGGCCGGTAAGAATCTTGTGCCGATTGAGGACTTTCACGTTTCCGGCCACCGCCCCGACCTGAGGGTCGCGCATGTGGCGGACCGCGTAGTTGAGCGAATCCGGATCGAGCCGACTGTCGGCGTCCACACAAAGGACCAAGTCTCCCTTGGCGTGGCGGATTCCGAAGTTCAGCGCGTTGCCCTTGCCGCCGTTGGGCACCTTATGCACCTGGACCCGCCCGCGCACGTCCTCGTCGGCCACACCTTGCGCAACCTCCGCAGTACGGTCCGAGGATCCGTCGTCCACCACCACGACCTCGAACGATGGATAGTTTATCAGGAGGTGGGAGCGGACCGCACTCGCAATGACTTTTTCCTCGTTGAAGGCGGGAACGATGATCGAAACCATCGCCGCGGGCCGCTCGTCGCGCTCGGCACGGCGGTCGTCGGCGGCCAGCTTACGCCGGTACACGACCAGATGCACAATGGAGAAGAAGGCGAAGAAGAGAACCCGCAGGATCAGGAACGTAACGAACCCGATGACAAACACGAACGCGCCGGTGGCCAGCCATTTCGACCACTCGTGGTCGGTGCGCTCCACGAGCAGCCAGACGGCGAGAGCCGCCAGAAGGAGAAACAGCACGCCCCCGGCGAGCACCACGATCCGCGCAACCCGTCCACCCATGATCAGAAAAGGATCTGGACTTCAGCCCTTCCGCTGAAGGACCGGATATCACCGTCGGGAAAAGTCGATTCCCCGTAGTCCAGTCGGACGCTTGCGCGCGAGGAATCGGTGATCTGCCGGTCGAGGTAGCCGCCCACGGCCAGGTCAAACTCGTTCACCTGCTCGATCCAAAGGGCTGTGCCGGTCAATCCCCCGTCGGTCATCTCGTCGAACTGATGGTCGTAGCGACCGGTCACGCCCACACCCCAGTAGTTCGAGGGCGAGAAGTAGTTCGGTGAATCCTCCCAATAGTTCAGGTAAAGACCGCGCACTCCGAGTTTGAGGGCGTTCTCCTCCGATTCGAGGGTCCGGTTGAGGATGGTGCCGATCAGGCGCACCCGCTGGTTGCCATCGTCGAACAAGCCGCCCTCTCCGTAGCCCTCCAACTGCCAGCGTTCCCATACCTTTTCGCGCGGAGTGATGTAGATTGCCTGTGCGAAGAGGTCGTTGGTCCGCACTTCGTCGAGCAGGGCACTGAGGTCGTAGTGCTCGATCACCGCCTCGCGCCGACGGAACCCGAAAATGGCGGACAGGTCCTTCCCGCCGTAGCCGATCGCCAGCCGACCCAGGAGCGTGCCATCGACATGGTCGTAGAAAACACCGCCCAATTGCGCGAGATAGGACCACGGGCGGCGGAGGGGGCCGGAAAAAGTGGCACTCAACTCGTTCCCGGACACATACTTACGATTGTTTTCGAGTGCCTGATTCTGGGTCGAGAGCGGCTGACGGTAGTAGAGAAAGCGATACTGGGCATCCACCCGGTGCTCGATGGCGGAGAAGATGTTTCTGACTCCGGCGTCGAAATTCCAATGGTCATAGTCGGAAGACCAGTCGCGGGTAAATCCGATGCCTCCGAAAAACTCGGGCACGAAAAGGGAATCGATCGCCTCCACGCCGGCCCGTGCCCGCTCGTCGTCGGGGTTGGCCTCGAGGGTGCGGAGATACGCATTGCGGGCCTCCACGTAGTCTCCCTGGAAACGGTAAACGTCACCGCGCAGTGCGGCCACCTCTGCGTCTGGCCCGAATTCTTCCTCGATCTCCTCGAGGGTGGCCGCCGCCGCCCCGATGGACCCTTCCTGGAACGTCTGGTATCGGGCGAGCCGCATTCGCGCCTCGCGGTCGTTCGGCCTCAGAGCGACGGCCCGCCGGGTCTGCTCGATGGCGGCTGCAGTATCGCCGCTTTCGGAAGCCACCGAGGCCATTTCCAGACGGATTTCCGCCTCCGGCGGTGTATCCGCCTCAAAGCGACGGTAGAACTCCGCCAGACGCCTGTGCTCGTCGGTAGCCCGACCGTCTTTTTCCAGATCGGCGACTTGTTCCAGCCGGGTGCGGGTCATCTCCATCTCCTTGAAATGCAATTGGTAAAGACGAAGTGCCTCCTCGAGTTTTCCCTCGCCCCGGGCGGCTCGTGCCCGTTCGAGGGCGCGCGTGCGCAGGAGGACCAGGTAGTACCCCTCTACCGCTCGCGGGACCGGCCCCCCGGCACGAATGGCGCGCGCGTAAGAATCGCGGGCTTCGGCGTACCGTGCCTGGTACCGTTGCAAATCGGCAAGGAGCAGGAGAGCCTCGGCGTCTTCCGGGTATTCCCGGATGAGGGAGCGGAGTGCCTCGACGGCTTCGTCCTGCCGTTCCGGATCATAGGAGAGCCAACTGGCCCGTTTCAGCAGGATATCCCGCCTCTCTTCCGCATCCTCGGCGGCCTCTGCCGCCGTCGTGATATGGGAGAGTGCCTCTTCGGTCTCCCCGGTGTCATAAAGCATCTGGGCCAGCTCGTGCCGTGCGAGCGAAGCGTGCGGGCGCAATTCGAGGAATCGCCGGTAGCGCTCCTCCGCCTTTTCAAAATCCCCTGCGAACCGATGCAACCGGGCGATCTGCAGGATCGCTCGATCATCCTCCGCCGCCGCATCATCCGAGAGTTGGGCGAGGCTTTCCTCGAACAATCTCCGGGCTTGGGCATCGGCAGCATCGTCCCGCAGGATCGGCATCAGCGTGTTCGCGGCACCGACCGGGTCCTCCAGCATCAAGAGCAGCTCGGCCAGCTCCACCCGCGCATCCCGGTCGCCGGGATGGTCGGCCACGTAGGCACGGTAGAGACGGACGCTCTCCAGATGAATCTCGTTCGACCGCAATTCCCGCGCACGCTCCAGCAATTCGGCACCGGTCTCTTCTCCAGACAGATTCCACATCCCCGGCAGAAACACGGAGAGAGCGACGCACAGCAAGGTGCGCTTGAAGGGGAAACCTGACATACCGGCAAAGACCCGGATTCAAGCCCGAAACGGCCACTCTGACAAGAATTTTACGCCAGCGGAAATCTTATTGCCAAGCCGACTGGCAATCTCCTAACTGTGCGAAACTTTCCACTCATGACTCCCTCCACGGACAAATCCCCTCCCTCGGGAGGACAGGCCGGTTCCGCCGGCTTCACTCTGACTGTCTCGAACAAGATGGGCATCCACGCCCGGCCTGCCGCCATGATTGTACGCATCGTCAACCGCTTCCCCGGTGACGTGTGGGTAGAAAAAGACGGAGAACGCGTGAACGGGAAAAGCATCATGGGACTCATGATGCTCGCGGCCGGCCCCGGATCCAAACTGACCTTCGTGACCGAAGGGGGTGACCCGGACGAAATGCGGAAGGACCTCTCGGATCTCTTCGAGAAGAAGTTCGAGGAGGCCTGACCTCCGCCGGGGACTCGTATTCCAGGTTTGCGGGATCCGCGCTTTCGCCCACGATTGCGGGACATGAGATCAAACGTCCCGCAACTCTGGAAAACGATCTTTCGTTCCTTGCCTGTTCTCGCGCTGGCGTTGGCGGCCTGTTCCCCGGCCGGGGACGACCGGGCCGACGCCGAACCCGACCCCTCGCTGGTCAAACCAGACGAGTACTACGCCGCCCATCCGGAATTCTTCCGTTTCGCCTCCCCGGAGGATCTGCCCGGTGGCCTTGAGTGGGAGGACGGCATGGACCAGGAGACCTTCGCCTCGCCCGACGCGGTGCGGGGAGGGACCATCCGGTCGTTCATCCTCAATTTTCCGCCCACCGTCCGCCTTGTCGGGCCGGACTCGAATCACTCGTTCCGCAATGTTCTCCTGGACGACAACGTCATCGGTCTGGTGAGCCGCCACCCGGTGACCGGCGACTTTTTCGCAGCACTCGCCAGCGAGTGGGCTGTCTCGAGCGACAAAAAGACCGTCTATTTCCGCCTGCGGCCCGAAGCGACCTTTTCGGACGGGGAACCGGTCACGGCAGACGACTTTCTCTACCTCTTCTATTTCATGCAGTCGGAACACATCGTAGCTCCATGGTACAACAACTGGTATTCCGAGGAGTACGACGGGATCACCCGCTACGACGGGCGCACCTTTGCCATCCACCTGTCCGTTGCCAAGCCGGAACCACTGGAATTCGCCGGGCTGCGCCCGGTGCCCGCCCATTTCCACGGCGTTCTCGGTCCCGGATGGGTCGCGGACAACCAGTGGCGGTTCGAGCCGACCACGGGTCCCTACGAACTCCTCCCCGAAAACATCCGCACCAACCGCTCCATCCGCATGACGCGGGTGAACGACTGGTGGGCCGACGACCACAAGTTCTACCGTCACCGGTTCAATCCCGAGGCCAAACACTTCGAACTGGTCCGCGACATGAACATCGCCTTCGAACGCTTCAAGAAGGGCGATTTCGATCTGTTCGGGCTGACCCTCCCCGAATACTGGGGCGAGCGCACCGAAGGGGTGGAACCCTTTGAACGCGGTTTGATCCGCAAGGCCGTCTTTTACAACCGTGTGCCGCGCCCGAACATCGGTCTCTGGATCAACTCGGCGAAACCGCTTCTCGACAACCCGGACATCCGCAAGGGCATTCAACACGCGGTCAACTTCGACCGGGTGATCGAGAACCATTTCAGGGGCGAGTTCGCTCGCCTGAACACGACGTCGGACGGATTCGGCCCGTTCACGCACCCGGACCTGCGTGCCCGGCCGTTCTCGGTCGAAAAGGCCCGGCAGTTTTTCGCCGCCGCAGGTTTCACCGAGCAGGGTCCGGACGGCATCCTCCGCAACGGCGACGGCGACGGCGACCGCCTCTCGTTCACGGTGACCGTTGCCGAAGGTCCGCGGGTTGCGGTGGTGGAAATCCTCCGTGAGGAGGCGCGCAAGGCGGGCCTCGAGCTGAACATCCTCGCCATCGAACCGACGTCCTCTTTCAAGCAGGTCATCGAAAAGCAGCACCAGATCACTCTTGCCGGATGGAATATCGGTCTTCCCTACCCGCGCTACTGGGAAGGTTTCCACTCGGTCAACGCCAACCGCCCGCAGACCAACAACATCACGAACACGGCCAACGAGGAAATGGACGCCAAAATCGACCGCTACCGCGATTCCACCGACATCGACGAGAAGCGACGACTCGCCCACGAACTCGAGGAGATGGTCTTCGAGGAAGCCGTCTTCGTGCCCGGCTACAAGACGCCCTTCTACCGTGTCGGGTTCTGGGCGTGGATACGGTTCCCGGAGCACTTCGACGTGCCGATCACCGAATCGCCGGGGCAGCACGGGCTGTACTGGATCGACGAGGCCCTGAAGCGGGAAATCCTGGACGAACGCCGCGGCGACAGCCAACGTCCGGCCGAGGTTCTGATCTTCGACAAGTGGAAGGAGGATTGACCCGATGATCGTCTATCTCGAAGGCCGCCTGCACGAAGTGCGCCCCCTCCAGGCGGTGGTCCTTGCCGGTGGCGTAGGCTACGCGGTAAACATCCCGTTGCGGGTGTCGGAAAAGCTCCCTCCCCGGGGCGGCGATGTCTCCCTCCACATCCGGCAGGTCTTCCGCGAGGATGCCTCCGATCTTTACGGATTCACCGAGGCCGCCGAACGCGACTTCTTCGACCTGCTCACCGGGGTGTCGGGAATCGGTCCCAAGATGGCACTTACCCTCCTCAGCCGCGTCGATCCCGCCTCCCTGACCGCCGGAATCGCCTCGGGCGACACGGGGATGCTCTCCAAGTGCCCGGGCATCGGCAAAAAGACCGCCGAAAGGATCGTGGTCGATCTGCGCGACAAAGTTTCCTCGCTCGGCACGCCCGGTCCCCTCGCCCCGGCGGGTGCCTCCCCGTCGGCGGAACCCCGGGAGGAGCAAGCAGTGGCCGCGTTGGCCACCCTCGGCTTTAAAATGCCCGACGCGCGCAAGGCGGTGGCAAAGGCCGCCCGGAACGCAGGGCCGGGTGCCTCGACCGAGGAACTGGTGAAAACCGCACTCCGCCAGGGAGTATGAAAAAGGTCCTGGTCACGGGGGCGAGCGGATTCGTCGGGGGGGCGGTAACCCGGTTGCTGGCCGAGCGCGGGTTTGCGGTCCGTGCGACGGGTCGCCGCAGGCGTCCCTCCGGGCTCCCCGAAGCGGTCGAGTACCAAAGTGCCGATCTGTGCGAAACCGGAGCGGCGCGGGCACTTTGCGCGGGGGTAACCGGAGTGGTCCACGCAGCAGCCAGGGCCGGCGTGTGGGGTCCGGCGGCGGACTACCGGCGGGCGAACGTAGAGGCGACCGACGCACTTCTGGATGCGGCCCGGGAAGCCGGTTGCCGTGCCTTCGTCTTCACCAGCACCCCAAGCGTGGTGTTCAACGGCCGCCCGATTCGCGGGGGCGACGAATCCATGCCGGTCGCCCGCTCCTTCCCCTGCGCCTACCCGGCGACAAAAGCGCAAGCGGAGAGGCAGGTGCTGGCCGCCGACCGGCCCGGCTTCCGCACCCTGGCCCTTCGACCGCACCTCGTATGGGGACCGGGCGACCCCCATCTTTTTCCGCGCGTCTTCGCCAAAGCAGACCAGGGACGGCTCAAGGTGGTCGGGAACGGGACGAATCGGGTGGACCTGACCCACATTGACAACGTCGCGGAAGGTCACGCCGCCGCGCTCACCTCGCTGTTGGAGGATCGGGGCGGTGGACGCGCCTATTTCCTCTCCCAGAACGAACCGGTCGATCTGTGGCCGTTCATCGACCGGATACTCGATGCGAGCGGGCGGCCACCCGTGAAGGGAAGAGTCCCGACCGGCGCGGCATTTGCCGCCGGGATGCTGTTCGAGTTGCTCTGGAAAGCCTTTCGGCTGCGTGGCGAACCACCCATGACCCGGTTTGTGGCCAAACAACTGGCCACCGACCACTGGTTTTCAGCAACCGCGTCCATGGACACCCTCGGATACCGTCCGGTCAGCACGAAGGAGGAAGGCTTGCGCCTCTACGAGGAGGGACTCCGGGGCGATGGATAAACGGCCCCGCGGACGGGTTCCTTTCGACCCGGCGCGTTTCCCCTTTTTCTACGGGTGGGTAATCGCGGTGGTGGGCACACTCGGGATGATGGCGACCATCCCGGCCACCCCTCCCGGGTTCGCCCCCTACGTCGATCCAGTCATGGACGAACTCGGGGTGTCACGGGTACGGCTGACCTTTGCCTTCACCTGGGGGACCGTCGCCGCCGGACTGGTCATCCCCTTCGCCGGGTTCTGGGTGGACCGGCTCGGGGTTCGCTTCGCAGGAGTTGTCTCGTTCGTCTGCCTGGGTCTGAGCATGTTGGTGCTCGGGTTTCCACGCATCTTCCTCGGCGGACTGGAGCGCACCGGCCTTCCCCCGGGCCAGGCGGCCTTCCTCTATCTCTTCGCGGTGTTCTTCGCCCTGCGGTTCTGGGGGCTGGGAATGATCATGACCACCTGCCGCTCCATGGTGTTCCGCTGGTTCGTGCGGTGGCGGGGGGTGGTCGCGGGGGTCAACGGCATGGTCCTCTCCATCATGTTCTCCAGCTCTCCGGCAGTGCTCAACGCCCTGGTGCTGGCAGTCGGATGGAAGGAATCGTGGAGACTCATGGGAGCAGTGGTGGCGGTCGGTTTCGCGGTGCTTTGCCTGATCTTCTTCCGCGATTCGCCCGAGGCCTGCGGCATCCCCGTGCGGCGAAACCCCAACGAAGGCGACCCCGCACAAGACCCGACGCTGACCCGACGCGATTTCACGGCGGGCCAGGCCATGCGGACGGGCGCGTTCTGGCTGATGGCCTCCGGCCTCGCCATGAACGCCTTCATCGGAACCGGGACCGCCTTTCATGTCGTCTCGGTCGGCGCGGACCTCGGGGGACTCGACAGAGCCGACGCCCTGCAGCTGCTCCTCTATGTCGGTCTGTTCAATGTTTTCACCTCGCTCGGCCTGGGTCTCGTCGCCGAGCGCGTGCGGTTGCGGTATCTGTTGTTCTTCATGATGGCCTGTCAGACCCTCAGCCTGGCCGGATTGCTCAGCCTCGACCAGACGTGGGGCCTATGGCTCTTCGCGGCTGGCTCCGGGTGCGCGTGGGGGACCTTCGGCATCCTCATCAACGTGCCCTGGCCCCGCTTTTTCGGACGACGCCACCTCGGAGCGATCAACGGAATCGTCACAGGGATCGTGGTTGTCTTCAGCGCGGTCGGCCCCTACGCGTTCGGTCTGTCCCTCAGCCTTACCGGGTCGTACGGGGCTGCCCTGATCGGCTGTCTTTGTTTGACCCCGGCACTGGCCTTGCTTGGACTCCTGGCGAAAAATCCACGCCGTCTCACTCTCACCTGAATCATGGAAAGCAAAACTCTCACCACCAACCGCAAAGCACTCACCGTCAATCTGGACAACAGCCTGTACGGCACCTTCGCCGAAATCGGAGCCGGTCAGGAAGTTTCCCGGCACTTCTTCGTGGCCGGGGGTGCGGCAGGAACCATTGCCAAAAGCATGTCGGCCTACGACATGAAGTTCAGCGACGAGATTTACGGCAAGACGAAGCGCTACGTCTCGCGGGACCGGCTCATCCAGATGATGGGGCACGAATACCGGCTGCTCGACGAGCGGCTCCGCGAAGACCGCGGCTCCGAAACCCGCTTCTTCGTCTTCGCCAACACCGTCTCGGCCCGCAACTACAGGGGAACGAACGAATGCCACGGATGGATGGGCCTGCGCTTCCAGCTCGAACCCGGTGCCGAACCGAACGACATCATCATCCATGTGCGCATGCTGGACGGCTCAAACATTCTGCAGCAGGACGCCCTCGGAATCTTCGGAGTGAACATGATCCACGCCGGACTCTTCCTTCACGGGGACACCGACGAGTTCATCAACTCCCTGAAAGACAACCTCGACGGCGACCGCATCGAGGTCGATATGATCGAGTTTAACGGGAAGTCGTTCGAGTGCTACAACAACCGCATCCTCAGCCTGAAACTGGTGGAGGCCGGCCTGACCAACGCCGTTATGTTCGCCGCGGGCTACGCCGTGCTCCATACCTCCGAACTTCTCCAGAAGAAGGCAGTTCGGGTCGTAGGCGGCAGCTTCCGCCCGGTCACCAAGGTGAACGTGGATATGCTGGAGAGTGCCGGTGCGCAGTTTCTCCAGCTGCCGAAGGTGCGCGGGCAAAAGGTGGAGGTCGCAATGGAGATCACCATGGGAACCCTCCGCGAAGAAGGTCACATCGACTATGAGGATTTCCTGAACCGTACGGACATCATCAATAGCCTCGGTTACTCGGTGATCATCTCGAACTACTTCGAATTCTTCCGGCTGGCGGCCTACTTCCGCCGCTACACGCCCATGCCCATCGGCATTGTTCTCGGTATCAATACGCTGACCCAGATTCTCGACGAAAAATACTACGAGAATCTGGAGGGTGGGATTCTCGAAGCGTTCGGAAGACTGTTCAAGGAAGACGTAAAGCTGTACATCTACCCGATGAACGCCTCGGGCTACAGTGCCTACCAGAACCAGATGGACGCCGAAGCCCTGGAGCGTGCCATGGCCGATAATCCTCTTGGCAAGGATGTCCTGATCACCGCCGAAAACCTCCAGATCGCCGACCACCTGAAGGGGCTGTACGAATACCTTCTCGAAAACGGCTTCCTCGAACCTGTCCGGAGCCATTCCCAGGAAAACATGAACATCCTCTCGCGCTTCGTAATCGAAAAAATCCGCAAGGGGGACGAGTCCTGGAAGGATCTGGTGCCGGAATCCGTGGCCAGGCACATCTCCGAGAAGGGCCTCTGGGGCGTCGGAAAGTGAAGTTCCGCGCGGATCAGAGCCGCCCGACCACTGGCGACTCGTAAACCTTGAGGATGATGTCGAGGTGTTTGCGGGCCAGTTCCAGCGGAAGCAGCGGCTGGGCCTTTCCGGTGAGCACATCGACGAAGTGTTCCATCAGCTCGGCCTGGTCGTGGCCATGGGCGGACATATCGACGGAGATGACTTCGTCTCGTGCCTTGCCCCGCCCGTCGTCATCGACGTCGAAGAAGGTGATCTCGGGCGAATCCCAGGAGCAATAGCCGAAACGCAGGCCGCCTTTGGTGCCATAGACACGGGTCTCGTTGGGGACTTCCATGTGCGCGTTGGAGCCGCGCTCCCAATGCATCTTCAGGCCGCCCTCAAATTCGAGAATGGCCGCACCGTGCTCCTCAACATCGAAAATCTCCGCCCCGGGATCGACCTGATCAAGGCCGTTGCGCAGGAAGAGAGTATGCGCCCTGGCCAGTTCCGGTCGATCACCGAGGATGCCCAGGTGGAACGAGAGGTCGTAAACCCCCCAGTCAAAAAGCGGACCGCCACCGGCGATCGCCTTGTTTAAAAACCACTTTGCAGTCGGGTTGTATTCGACCCCGCCACGTTTCTGCCGGAAGACGCAGTTGTGGTGGACGTAGTAGATCTCGCCCACTTTCCCGGAATCGATGACGTCTTTGATGACCCTGAACTTCGGTTGGAGCCGTGCATGGCGGGCCGACGCGTCCATGGCGATCAAGTCCGGATGCTTCGCCGCGGTCGCCAACATGGCATCGGCATCGGCGATGCTCATGGAAACCGGCTTCTCCACCAGACAGTGCTTTCCCGCTTCGAGTGCCTCAACAAAAACTTGTCGGTGGGTATCGGGCGGAGTGCAGACTATGATTGCGTCCACATCGGTCGCACCAAGCACGTCGCGGTAGTCGGTCGTCCGGCCCGGAATACTCCTGTCCTCGGCGACGGACCGGAGCACGTCCTCCCGTATCTCGGCCAGCCAGGTGATCTCGGCGCGACCGCTGGTCTGGAGGTTCTCGATGTGGGCGTTGGCGATCATGCCGCCGCCAATGATTCCGATCCTGGGTTTGTTCATAAGGAATCGAATTGCTACACTCGGGACCAGTCGAAGGCAACCGTCATCAACGGGGTGCCCTTTTCAGCCAGTCGGGTGTAAACGTCGCCAGCGTCCCTGGGCGAGGCGACCTCGGTGATCAGATCGCGCACTTGCAGGCGTTTGCGGGCGATGAAATCCATCACCGCGGCCATGTCCGAATGGGCACAGTCACGAGGAAGGCGGATCGTCAGCTCGTTCATGAAGGCCGGATCGTAGGGCATCTCGAAGTCTCCGGCGTAACTGCCCTGGATGATATACTGCGGCCCGGGCCCGGGATCGGGATCCCAGGAAAGTGCGCGCATGATTCCCACCGCCTCCCGCATAACGGGCGGAAAACCCGTCGCGTCCACGAGAATGTCCACCCCGTCCGGGAAAAACGGCGCGATCACGTCTCCGAGCGGACCTCCAGCCACTGCCGCATCGACACCGACCTGCCGCAAAAGATCGACACGCCGGGGATCGATATCGACCCCGACCACGTGCGCTCCAGAGAGATGGTGACAACGGGCGGCGAATTGACCGATCGGGCCGAGGCCGACCACGGCTACCTTCTCGTGGGGACGAGGACGCGCCAATACAATGCCGTGGTAGGCAATCGCAGCGATTCGGGAAATTGATGCATCGAGAGAGTCGCAAGCATCGGGAACAACTTGCACAGCGCCCTCGCTGACGATCTGATGGGCGATATGCCCGCCCCACTGGCACGTAAGATTTGCGGCCTGGGTGCCGTTGCAACGCACACGGGTGCCGACAGCGATCTGCGCTCCCTCTCCGGCTTCGATCACCTCCGCACACGTCGAGTAGCCCGGGATGAAGGGCCAGGAATCGGTTCGGGCCTGGGCTCCGTTTAAACAACGCATCTCCGTCCCCGGACTGATGCAACTGAACAGCGTCTTGAGCAGAAGCTGGCCGGGTCCGGGAGCCGGAATCTCGACTTCGCCGAAACCGGCCTGACCGGGTTTTTCGAAGAGAATTGCCTGGGTATTCATAAGTATGGCAATGCTACGCCCCGATTTCTCCTCCAGCCATGTCACCGGGCGCAGACAGACATGACATATTTGTCCTCTCCCGCGCGGATATGTTTCGGCCATGCCTTTGGGTCTTTACGCCCGAGGGGTCTCCACCGATGATCGCACCCTTCCATGAAACGATTCTGGCCCTACCTGAAGATGCTTCGCCCGGTGAAGTGGCACTTCGCCGGAGCACTCCTCGCGGGAATCCTCTACGGTCTCTCCAGCGGCTTCGGCCTGCCCTTCGTCACCGACCAGATACTCCCGAAAATCTTCAATCAGGCAGAATACGCCCATTTTTCCGAAGAAGTCCGCAAGGAACTCAGCCCGGAGCAGCTCGAAGCGATCACGGGTGACATCAACCAGGTCCTCACTCCCCCTCAAAGGGAAGCCCTCGGCTGGGACGAAGCTCCCGGCTCCGACTTTTTGGGGCTGATCCTGGCGGTCGCCTTTCTCCCTTTCGCTTTCTTCGTCCGCGGAGTCAGCGGGTTCGCCAATACTTATTTGATCCACTACTGTGGTGTGCGCGTGCTCGAACAGGTCCGTTGCCGGGTCTTTTCCAAACTCCAGATTCTCCCCCTCTCCTTTTTCCAGAAACACCAAAGCGGGGAACTGGTCAGCCGGGTCGTCGTCGATACCACCCAACTCCAAAACGGCCTGGTGTTCGTGGCCAACGATCTCGTCAAACAACCGGTCACCTTTATCGGTGCCATCGGGGCACTGATCTTTCTCTCCTTCCGCGAGAATGATCTGGTCTTCATTCTGCTTTGCCTCATGACCATCCCGGTAGCGGTACTTCCCATCCGCTTCGTGGGGAGGAAAATGTTGAAAAAGGCGCGCCTCATGCAGACCGAGGCGGGCGACCTGACTGGCATCCTCGGAGAAAATCTGTCCGCTCCGCGCGAGGTGCGGGCCTTCAATCTGAAAGAACGCGAGGAGAGCCGCTTCACCTCCTCCGTCCGCAAGTATTTCCGCCACCAGATGAAGGTGGTCAAATATGGAAACATCCTCTCCCCAACGATAGAGATCCTCTCTGCGGTCGGCATCGCCATCGCGATCTACTACGCCGCCCGGCGCGGGGTCACACTGGAGCAGGTGGTTCCGCTCGTCTTCGCCCTCTACATGTCCTACGAGCCGATCAAGAAGCTCGGCATGATCCACAGCCGTATCCGCCAGGCCACCGCGTCGCTGGAAAGGATCGAATACATTCTCGACGCCCCCGAAGACGTTCCCGATCCGCTGGAGCCTCTCCCCTTCAGTATCGACCGTGGGGATATCTGCTTCGACCGCGTTTCCTTTGCCTACGAAAGTACCCCCACCCTCCGGGACATCGACCTGACCATCCGGGCCGGGGAGGTCGTGGCCCTGGTCGGTCCCAGCGGTGCCGGAAAGTCCACCTTTGCCAATTTGGTCAGTCGCTTCTACGATGCGGGCACGGGTGCCGTCCGCATCGACGGAACGGATGTGCGGACCGTCCGCAAACACGATCTTTACGACGGCATCGCCCTCGTTTCCCAGGACCCGGTTCTCTTCAACGACACCGTGGCCGAGAACATCCGCATTGGAAGACTCGAAGCCTCGCGGGCGGAAATCGAAGACGCCGCGCGCAACGCCTTCGCCCACGAGTTCATCACCGGGCTCGACGCAGGTTACGACACGGTGGTCGGAGAAAAGGGCACCCGGCTCTCGGGTGGACAGAAACAGCGCATTGCCCTTGCCCGCGCCTTTCTGCGGGACGCGCCCATCCTCATTCTCGACGAAGCCACTTCAGCCCTCGACACCGAGAGTGAACAGAAGATTCAGCGGGCACTGGAAAAGCTCCTTCCCGGCAAAACCGCCCTGGTCATCGCACACCGCTTCAGCACCATCAGGAGTGCCACACGGGTGCTCGTTTTCGACGGAGGTCACATCGTCGCCGACGGTCCGCACGAGCAGGTTTATCAAGAGAACCCCTTGTATCGGGATCTCTACGACAAACAGGCCTGAACCGCACCGTCTGTAGCGGCTCATACCCAATTTGATCCCCTATCAGCCCAGGGCCGCGAAGAGGCACCGGATTTTTTCCGGGTCCTTGACTCCCGGAGCACTTTCCACACCGCTGTTGACATCGATGCGGACCGCGCCCGAGGCCTCCACCGCACCCGCCACGTTGTCCGGCGACAACCCGCCCGCGAGGATGAATGTCTCACCCGGAAAGTGCGCGCGCAGTCGCGCAAAAGCCGCCCCCTCCACAACCTTGCCAGTTCCCCCGAAGCGGTCCGGCGCGAACCCGTCGATCAGGAACGCCTCCGCCAATCCGATCCATTCCTCCCGGAACGCATCCAGGCTGGGCAGACGCGGCGCAAGCCAGAGAGACTCTCTCGGGACGGCAGCCTGAAACCGCACCGGGTCCCAGTCCCCACCCGGGTCGAAATGCGCCTGTATCCGCCCGAAACCTCGGGCCAGAGCAGCGGCCCCCTCTTCGGGATGCGGTTCCACGCCGACCCAAACGCCCCGCCTGCCAGGCAATGCCCGCAGCAGAACCGACTCCAACTCCGATTCTGGAGCTACATAGCGGGGCGATCCATCGAAGCCGATCACTCCACCGAATTCGGCACCCGCTCCCAAAGCCAGGACCGCATCGCCGGGGCGGGTGAGTCCGCAGATTTTGACCGATGGTCCGTCCATGCCGACCTCACTTTCCCATGTTCTCCACCACCGCAGCGACCAACGACTCCAGATCCGGCTTTCCAGCCTGGCCCGCAAGAGGGATACCGGCCGCCGCCAGAGCCTCCGACGTAGTCGGCCCGATGCTGAAAGCCCGCGGGGTGCGGCCCCCATCACCGATCCCCAGGTGCTCTGCCTGCGAAACGAATGCCTCGACCGTGCTGGCACTGGTGAACAGAATCGCGTCGGCTCCACCCTCCCGGAAGGTTGCTGCCTCGGGAGAGTCGGCCAGGTCCGCCAGTCGGGTCTCGTACACTTCGGCCAAATCCACGATGGCACGGCCCTCGTCTTCCAGAATGCGCACGAGAGTATCGCGGTTGCGGTTTCCCGCCACCACCAGAACCCTGGCACTGTCCAGACTTCCGGTCTCGACCAGCGCAGTGCCGAGGGATTCTGCGTGGGCCTCAGGGGGCTCCAGATCCACCCGCAGACGATGCTCCCTTACCGCAGCCGAGGTGGCGGCCCCGACGCAGGCGATCCGGGCAAAGGCGATGGCCCGGATATCCCCGCAGGTCCCCACCACCTCTTCGAAGAACCGGCGCACACCGTTCCCGCTGGTAAAGACGATCCAATCGTACACTCCCGGCTGTTCCAGCACCTCGTCGATCACGGTACGGTCCGAAGCAGGTCCGGTCTCAATCAGCGGGAGCCTGAGGACCTCGGCCCCCTTCTCCTCGAGGAGGGCAGCCAGACGCTCCGATTGCCCCCGCGCACGGGTCACGCACACCCTTTTTCCGGTCAACGCGCACTCCATCTGTCGCTTTGTTTCATGCCCCCAACTTGCGCACCGTCCCCCCGGCCCGCAACGACATTATCCCCATCCCGGAGGAACAGAGAATTCTTTCCCCCGAAAACTTGTGAAGCAATCCCGATCCAAACTTACATGTTTCGAGTGACGATCGTCACTCGAAACATGTAAGTTTTTTGGGGGTTCTATCCCGCGATCTTTACAAATCCGCCCGGCGGGAGCCGGATAAGGATTGCCATAACGGTAAAGTCGCGAAGGCTGGGCGTCCATGTCCCAAATCGACTTTGTATTCGAGAACGGTTCTTTGGTTCTTTCGGACGGCGGTCGCCGCATTGAGATTTCGCCGGAGATCTCGTGGAAGGATTCCGGTGAAGAAGAGCAGACCTGGCACCCTTTCCAGGAGCAGGTCGCCGAGGTTCGGGTGGATGGACTCCGCCTCGAAGCCCGGCACCCTGACCTGACCTTCGTCGCCGAAATTTCGGAGGAGGGCCGTTTCGCCGTAACCCGCTCGCGTGTGATCCCGACCGCCCGGAGCGGCTTTCTCCTGAAACATATCCGTTGGGACAGCCACCGGAGCAGCGGATTCCCCGCAGCGGACAAGCTGGTGCGGCGCAGTCTTCCCTATGATGTATGGGGGCGCTGTTCGGTGTTTCCGATGAACGAATCCACCCCCGAGTCCCAGGTGGAGTACTGGCGCACCGCGATTTTCGAACCTTCCGACGAAAGCTCCGCCCTCACATGCTCGGTGAAACTTCCGGCGTCCTGGCTGCACCGCTTCGATTTCGACGGTGAAGGTGGTTGGGCTTTTGAAACCCTCGCCGATGCCACGATCCACCCGGGCGAGATATTTGAGAACGACGCCTTTGCGATCCAGCTGTGCGGCGATCTGAATGAAACTCTCGGCGGGCCCGAAAGCTTCCGGGTGGCCCGTCTCGCGCCGTCTGCAGGCCCACTACACGCAGGCTGGAACTCCTGGGATGCCTACCGCCTGACCGTCACCGAGGACGACATCCTGGAGAACCTCGAGGAGCTGCAAAGGCACGACTGGCTGCGCGATCTGGTACGTTATGTCATCATCGACGACGGCTGGGAGGACCGGGTCGGGCAGTGGGACGCCAACGAAAAGTTCCCGCACGGAATGGAATGGCTCGCGGACAGGATCAAAGCTGCGGGTTTCATCCCCGGGATATGGGCCGCTCCCTTCTTCGCCGAACCTGGAAGCGATATCTACGACCGGAATCCGGAATACTGCGTCCAGTACAAAGGTGCCCCTTACAGCCCCATGGCTCTGGTGGGCTGCGGGCCTCCCTGGGGCGACCGGGTCTATCTGGATCCAACCCGACCGGAGGTAGCCGACCATGTCTATGGCATGTGGCGGAAGTTCTACAGTTGGGGGTACCGCTATTTCAAGACCGACTTTCTGGCCAACTCCTGGAAACTCCCCGGCAAAAAACGGGACCCAGCCGAACCGCCGGACAAGCCCGAACCGGACTTTTCCGGAAAACTCGGCATCCATGATCGTGAGCTCGGCCTGCACCGGGGCCACCGCCGCTGTATGTCGGCCATCCGGGCCGCCATCGGCGAAAACAGTTTCTGGCTGGGATGTGGCTCGGTCTGGGGAACCGGTCCGGAACTGATGGACGCCTCGCGGGTCAGCGGCGACATCGACATCAAGTGGTCGAATCTCGTCAAGTGCGGTCGCAACGCCTTCCTGAACCAGCACGCCCACGGTCGTATCTGGCTCAACGACCCCGACTTTCTGGTTGTGCGCGGGCGCGACACGGCGACGCCCGAACAACTCGAAGACTTCAAGGTCAGCATGCTGAATCATTCCAAACCGGCCTACCCTGAAAGTTTCACGCTTCAGGAAGCGCGCATGTGGGGTGCCATCGTCGCCCTGAGCGGCGGCATGGTGGTCCTCTCCGACAGGCTCAAGTGGCTCAACGAAGCGGGTCTGGATATCCTCAGGACTCTCGCGCCTCTCTTCTCCGGTGCTGCCGGGCATGTTCTGGCGTGGGAGGGCGATCTGCCCCGTGTGGTTCTGCAAGTATCACCGAAGGGCCGTCTTCTCGGACTGTTCAACTGGACCGAAGAGGAAACCAGTCCCCTCCGCGACAAAGACGTGACCCATCTTCCGCAGTGCGGCTGGCGCGAAATCTGGAGCGGAACCGCGTTCGGGAAGACGGGTTCTCTAGCGGACCTGTCCCTACCAGCCCACTCCTGCGCCCTGTTCAAGGACAGCTAAACAACCGCCTACGAGCCCGTAGCGATATCCCAGTGGCACTCGGGCCCGAAAAAGTTGACCCCCGGCAACCAGACCTGGTGGGCAGCGGGCGTGCCGTTGAGGAAATTGCCGTCGCACTCCCGTAGAAGGATCGTGCTGAGCCGTTCGCAGACACCCCGTTCCTCGAACTTCAGATCGTTTTCCTCCATACGGTCCTCGGGCAGGTGGTAGAGCTGGTAGAGATTGTCACCGGGAAGGGTAACCTGCTTCAGCTTCCAGCCATCCGGCGTGACCAGGCCAGGCCCCAGGCGTGAGGCGAAGACGACCGCTTCATGCTTTTCCTGACGGTCGCTCTCGCCGCGAATCTCGGGCAGGCAGGAAATGCCATCGGTTTCCTCCGGGCAACGGGCACCGGTAATTTCGGCCACCGTGGCCATGAGGTCGTAGTTGGCGTACAGATGGTCGGAGACCCGACCCGCCTCAATCACTCCGGGCCATCGGGCGACAAAGGGCAACCGCACCCCCCCTTCCCAATTGGAAAACTTCTTTCCCGACATACTGTCGTTTCCGTCAAAGACATCGCCGCTGGT
>CAYVUQ010000003.1:0-20373 GCA_964454915.1 uncultured Puniceicoccaceae bacterium | reverse complement strand
CCAGCTCGTTCGGCCCGACCCGCCCCAGCCGATCCGTCGCCTCGGCGGAAGAGAGTCCGCCTTCGCCCGACCCCAGGCGAGCCCGCACCTCCTCAAGAGACAAGTCCTTCGCATCCTCAGTCGACACAAAATCTTCCATGGTATTCCTTTCGGTTTGCGAACCGTTATGGCGGAGGTCCCGGGAAAAGTCAGCCAATTTCCGTGTCCGGTCGATGGTTATACCACTTCTACCAAATTTTGACAGTTATGGTGCTGTTCCAAATGGAGGCAACGCAAGGTGTTCCAAGTTTTGCCATGCTTAGCGTGGGCTCAATGGCTTGCCATTCGTAGCTGAGCACTGGATGTTCTTCGGACCGCGGCCCGTCCTACGCTCTACGAGTTACGGAGGGCACCATTCTACGCTTTGCCTTGCTTAGCGTAGAATGGCGGAAGGGGTGGGATTCGAACCCACGGGACCGTCTCCGGCCCAGCGGTTTTCAAGACCGCCGCAATCGACCACTCTGCCACCCTTCCTGATCGGCTTCCGAGGAAAGCATGGAGGGCCGACCGAATCAAGTATGGACGAAAGAATGAAGACTGGCGGTTTTGTCGTGTTCCCTATCTTGAGCGAATCATCGAAGGGAGTCTCTCTAAATGTTCCAGGATTCTAAAAATACTTCGATTCCATGCGCACGATCTTTCAATGATTCAGAGTTTTACTGATTATCGAAGGTGGGGTAAGGGCGAAGATATCCGTCTGCGATTTACGAAGGGTGAATTCCTAAACTTGAAAGAGACTACGCGACTTGCTTTAAATGGAACCGGAAGGTGAGTTACCAGGAGTGGAAGGGGCAGAACCATGTATCTCAGGTCGATCCATGTAACCCACCCGAAAATCCGGGAATCATTTGACCCACAGAACTTGGGCCAGGACATCGAGAGAGATTAGCGGAAAGATAACTTGGCTGAGGGTGAGGTGAAGAAAGATTCACTTTAGCGTATCACAACCTCAACAAACCGTGGTCACCCGGGAGGGGCGGGGAGGTAATCACTGGATGAGCCGTTGTGTGCGGTTCCGAAAAGGCGACCAGAAGAACGTGCGGCGGACAGGAATGTCCGCCCTCCGGAAACGGGACATTCCTGTCCCGTGTGCGCCGGGTGTTTCTTTAAAGGCGAGAGACTACAGGGGCCCGGGCACATTCGAAAAGCTCCTGGAGTCAAAGGCCAGCCATGGTTCCGAGGATGGAAAGATTTTGTCAAACAAAAATTAACTTGTCAGAATTAAATTTGTCAATCATAATTGTTCTTGCCCATCTCGACGATGTTTGGAGCCTGTGCAGATCTCAACCCGGCACGAATGCGGACGGCGGAGGGATTGGAGGACAGCGAGTTCACGGGAGTCTATGGCCGGACCGTATCGTGCCGAACAAAGAAAAGGCTCTCGAAGTTCGCGTGCCCTGAGAATCTGACGTGCGGGCAGGGTCTGGAAATCGACGGGAGGAGAAGAGGCTCAGAGGAGCCGCTGGCTTGTTGATCATGAGGGGTCGGAGAGTCCCTTCGGGGAAGTGAGGGAGGGATACTCCCTGCGTCTCGTGGAATGGCAGGGCCGCGCCGATCACAAGCTCGATTGATTCGAACAACTGAACGGCGTCAAATGTCCGCCGGTGTTGCGCCAGTGGGGATTCTGACCTTAGCTCCCGTCCATCACTTTTGCCATGAGACTATTTTCGGCCACCATTGTCCTCGTGTTCACGGCCCACGCGCTTTCGGCGCAGACCGCCGCGCCTTTGTCGGTGGTGGTTTCCCCGGTGGAGCGGGTGGAGGAGTTCGGCGACGAAGTGCAGTCGCTCGGTACAACCCGGGCCGACGAGTCCGTGGAGATCACTTCCAATGTGGCCGAGGCGGTGGAGGGGATTTTCTTTGACGACGGGGACTCTGTCACCCGCGGGCAGGTACTCGTGCGGTTGCGGCAGGACGAGGAGCAGGCCGCGCTGAAGGCGGCGGAGGCCCGGCTGGATGAGCGCCGGGCGGCCTACGAACGCGCGGAAACCCTCGAGGAGCGTCGCGCGCTTTCCACCGCCACCCTGCGCGAACGCCAGGCACTGCTGAGTCAGATCGAGGGAGAGATCGAGGCCATTCAATCGCGGATCGACGACCGCGTGATCCGTGCCCCGTTCGACGGCGTTCTGGGCCTGCGGGAGGTGAGCCTCGGGGCCCTCGTGCGACCCGGTGATCGGGTGACCACGCTCGACGACTTGCGGCGGATCAAGGTGGATTTCGATGTTCCGGCAAATGTTCTCGGTGCGCTGCGGACGGGTCTTCCCATCAAGGGGCGGGTCGATGCCTATCCTGACCGGGTTTTCGAGGGCGAAGTGACCACCGTGTCCCCGCGCGTGAATCCCGCCACCCGCACGGTCACGGCGCGGGCCGTCTTGCCCAACCCTGACGGTCTCCTCCGTCCGGGGATGCTCATGCGTGTGACGCTGCGGAAGAATCCACGCGAGGCCCTAATCGCTCCGGAAGCGGGAATCATACAGCGGGGCGAGACCTTTTCGGTGCTTGCCGTCGAGAAGTCCGCAGATGGCCCGGTAGCGCGGATGCGGAAGGTTTCGGTCGGTGAGCGAGTGCCGGGTGGGATAGAAGTGACGGCGGGGCTTGCGGAGGGTGACCAGATCGTGGTCCACGGTTTGATGAGGGTGGGTGACGGGGATTCGGTCAAAGTCGTCGGCGAGAAAACGGGCGGTCAGACATTGACGGAACTGCTCGGGGAAAAGGCACCCAACCGCCGAGGAGACGATTCTTGAAGCTTTCGGACCTCTCGATCAAGAGGCCGGTCTTTGCGTCGGTGCTCTCGCTCCTCCTCTGCGTCTTCGGGGTTGTTTCCTTTCTGCGCCTGCCACTGCGGGAGTATCCGGACATCGACCCGCCGGTCGTTTCCATACGGACCACTTACCCCGGTGCTTCGGCCAATGTGGTCGAAACGCGGATCACGCAGGTCATTGAGGAGCGGATCGCCGGGGTCGAGGGCATAAATTTCATCACCTCCAGCAGCAGCGACGGGCGGTCCAGGATTTCGGTCGAGTTCCGCACCGGGCGCGACATCGATGCGGCCGCCAACGACCTGCGCGACCGGGTCTCGCGCATTCTCGACAATCTGCCGGAAGAGGCGGATCCGCCGGAGGTGGAAAAAGCCGACTCCAGTGATGATGTGATCCTGTGGATGACCCTGACCACGGACCGCATGGACGTGCTGGAGCTATCGGATTTCGCGGAGCGTTATATCGTGGACCGCCTCTCCATCATGCCGGGGGTGGCCCGGGTGCGTGTCGGTGGCGGCATGGAGTATGCCATGCGCATCTGGCTTGACCGGGGCAAACTGGCCTCCCGCGGCCTGACCGTGCAGGATGTTGAGAACGCCCTCCGGGCGGAGAACGTGGAGCTTCCGGCGGGCAGCATCGAGTCGCTCGACCGGCAGTTCACGGCCCGCATCGAGCGCGGCTACTCCACGGTCGACGACTTTCGCAATCTCGTGGTCCGGCGGGACGACGAAACCGGCTACCTTGTCCGGTTGGGGGATATTGCCCGGATCGAAAAGGCGGCGGTCGAGGACCGCACCTTCTTCCGGGGCAACGGTCGACCGCGGGTCGGCCTGGGGGTGGTAAAGCAGTCCACCGCCAACACGGTCGAGGTCGCCCAGGCGGTGATCGAAGAGGCGGAGCGGATCGCGCTCACCCTTCCGGAGGGGATGAAGTTGATCCCCGCCTACGATACCTCCGTCTTCATCCGCAACGCGATCAGCGAGGTTTACAAGACACTGGGAATCGCGATTGCCCTGGTGGTGCTGGTGATATGGCTCTTCCTGGGCAGCGTCCGGGCGATGCTTGTCCCGGCGGTGACCATCCCGGTGGCTCTTGTTTCGAGTTTTATCGCCCTGGAGGCATTTGGCTTCTCGGTCAATCTTCTCACTCTGCTCGCCCTTGTGTTGGCCATCGGTCTCGTGGTGGACGATGCCATCGTGGTTCTCGAAAACATCGCCCGTCGGGTCGAAGAAGGGGAAACTCCGTTGGTCGCCGCCTACCACGGCACCCGGCAAGTCGGCTTCGCGGTGATCGCCACGTCGGTGGTGTTGATTTCGGTGTTCGTGCCGATCGCCTTTCTGCAGGGGGATCTTGGGCGGCTTTTCGCCGAGTTCGCCCTGACCATGGCGGCAGCGGTGTTTTTCTCCACGCTGGTTGCGGTGACTCTCTCGGCCATGCTGGCCTCCAAGCTCCTGCGCAAGGTGGACAAGACCTCCCTGAGCGGTTGGACCGAGAGGGCTTTCCAGGCGTCGAGGCGGATTTATCTGCGGGCTCTCGGTGCGTGCATCCGGCACCCCTATCTCTTGATCGGTGTGTTCGTGGCCAGTATGGGGCTGGCCCTCTGGTTGTTCCGGGAACTTCCCTCCGAATACGCTCCCCGCGAGGACCGTGGTGCTTTCTTCGTGCTGGTCAACGGTCCGGAAGGTGCTTCCTACGCCTACATGGAGGAGTACATGAATCTGGTCGAGACGCGGCTGATGCCCTTTGTCGAGAGCGGCGAGATCGACCTGCTCCTGGTCCGCACCCCCCGCTCCTTCGGGAACATTGCCAACTTCAACTCCGGCATCGTCATCGCCGTCCTCGCCCCATGGGAATCGCGTCGCCCCGCCTGGCCGTTAATGGGTGACGTGCAGGCGGCCCTCTCCGACCTGACCGGTGTCCGGGCCTTCCCGGTGATGCGCCAGGGCTTCGGCGGCGGGATCAGCAAACCGGTCCAGTTCGTGATCGGCGGGGGCAGCTATGAACAGTTGGTGGAGTGGCGGGACCTGCTGATCGCGAAGATCGAGGAGAACAACCCCGGCTTTGTCGGACTCGACCACGACTACAAGGAGACCAAGCCCCAGCTGCGCATCTCCATCGACCGCGATCGGGCCGCCGATCTGGGCGTGAGCGTGCGGGCCGTCGGCACGACGCTCGAATCCATGCTCGGCGGTCGCCGGGTGACAACTTTCATCGATGACGGTGAAGAATACGATGTGATCCTGGAGGGCGAACGCTCCCTGCAGAGCACCCCCGCGGATTTGAAGAACATCTACGCCCGCTCGTCGCGAACGGGCGAGCTGATACCCCTCTCCAATCTGGTCCGTATCGACGAGTTCGCCGATTCCAACACCCTCAACCGTTACAATCGCGTGCGCGCAATCACCCTGGAGAGCGGCTTGGCCGATGGCTACCCGCTCGGCGAGGCACTGGCGCACCTGGAGGGGCTCGTCCGCGAGCACCTGCCCGAGTCAGCAGTCATCGACTACAAGGGCCAGTCGCTGGATTACCAGAGCAGTGGTCGTTCGATTGTCTTCATCTTCGCCCTCGGCCTGCTGGTGGTGTTCCTGGTGCTGGCGGCGCAGTTTGAGAGCTACATCCACCCGTTCGTTATCATGCTGACGGTCCCTCTGGCGGTCACGGGAGCACTTCTGGGTCTTTTCTGGACCGGGGGCAGCCTCAACATCTACACACAGGTCGGGCTGGTCATGCTCGTCGGACTGGCCGCCAAGAACGGGATACTGATCGTGGAATTCATCAACCAGCTTCGTGACCAGGGGATGGAGTTCGGGCGGGCCGTGCTCGAGGCCTCGGGCCTCCGCCTGCGCCCTGTGGTTATGACCGGGTTTACGACCTCCGCCGGGTCTTTGCCGCTCGTCTTTTCCTCGGGGGCCGGTTCCGAGACACGTGCGGCGATCGGGATCGTGATTCTCTTTGGGGTGGTCGCGGCGACCGCTTTCACGGTTTTCGTCGTGCCCGTCGCCTATTCGCTGGTGGCTCGGGGAACCGGCTCGCCCAGGGATACCGCACGCAGACTCGAAACCGAGGCCGAACGGTTTACCCTGAAGGAGTCGAAGGAGGACCGAGCATGAGACGGGCCGGACTTCTTCTTGCTGTTCTTGGCTTGGGGGGCTGTGCGGTCGGTCCCGAATATGAAGGGCCTCCCGATACGCCGGGACAGGAATTGTCATGGGACCGCGATGACGCCTCTGCGATGCCCGAGGATTCTCCGGAACTCGAGTGGTGGACCGTTTTCGGCGACCCGATGCTGGCCGATCTGGTGGCCGAAGCCGTGGCCAACAACCGCGACCTTCGTGCTGCTGCCCAGCGTGTTGTGCGAGCGCGGGCACTGCGGGGCGAGGCTTCCGCGGGGTTCTGGCCCGATCTTTCCGTCGGAGGCGGACACACCCGCGAATCCACCAGTGCTGCGCTGGGGCGGGGGGACGATGGCGGGTCCGCCCAATCCGTTTACCGCGGGGGGTTCGACGCCTCATGGGAGCTGGATGTGTTTGGCGGGGTGCGGCGGTCCGAGGAGGCAGCGGACGCCCGCATCGGCGTCGCTCTCGAAGATGAGCGCACTCTCCGGCTGTCGCTTATCTCCGAAGTCGCCCGGTCCTACATTGAGTATCGGGGACTCCAGGCCCGTATCGCCATCCTCACCCAGAACATCGATTTGCAGGCCGAGACCGTTGATCTGGTTCAGGCCCGGTACGACGTGGGCGAGGCCAGCGAATTCGACCTGACCCGCGCACGGGGGCAACTCCGTGGCACCAGTGCCCTCCTGCCCCGTTTCGAGGCCGATCTCGCGGCAACCGGGTTCCGGCTGGCCGTTTTGCTTGGGCGACCGCCCAACGGCATCGCGGCGAGTCTCGGGGAATTCACCGGCAGGGGTGCGGTACCGGATCGCCTGCCAGTAGGCCAGCGCAGTGATCTGCTGCGTCGGCGTCCCGACATCCGTGCGGCCGAGAGGGAATTGGCGTCCGCGACTGCGGAAATCGGCGTCGCCCAGGCCGATCTTTTCCCGCGCTTTTTTCTGGTGGGGACTGCCGGCAGGGCGGCCCGCACGCTCGACGACCTTCGGGACTCTTCGGCGGATTTCTATTCCTTTGGGCAGCTTTTCGAATGGCCTCTCTTTGAAGGGGGAGCTCTGCGCTCCGCTCTGGCCGTCGCCGAGGCCGAAGCCGCCGAGGCTGCCGCGCTCTACGAACAGGCTGTGCTGGAGGCACTGGCCGATGCGGAGACCGCCCTCAACCGATTCGTCCGTTCCCATCAAGCCCTCGCTTTGCTGGAGGAGTCGTTCGCCAGCCGCCGTCGCTCCGCGGATCTGGCGCGCGCCCTTTTCGAGGCCGGGGAGCAGGACTTTCTGGCTGTCATCGACGCCGAACGAGACCGCGCCGAGGCCGACGATGCACTGGTCCTCGGGGAAATCGGCGTTCGCCTTGCGGCGGTCAACCTCTTCGCCGCCCTTGGGGGAGGGTGGGAAGTTTTCGAGGCCGGGGAGTAGTCTGTCGCGGAGCGTTGCAATCCGTTCGTTTACGGCTTCCATCCCATGGATGCAGTATCTGGTTGTCAGTTGCAGTCTGAATGAGAACAGCCGCAGCCGCCGTCTGGCACTGATGGCACGCGAGTCTTTGGCAGGTGCCGGGGAGTCGGTCGATTGGCTCGACCTGGCCGAGCACCCGCTCCCTTTGTGTGACGGCGGGGCCGCGTATGGCGATCCCCGGGTGCCTCCGGTCGCTGCGAAGGTTAAAGCGGCTGACGGCATTCTGGTGGCCGGCCCCATCTACAACTACGACTTCAACGCTGCCGCCAAGAATTTGGTCGAGTTGACCGGTGCCAGTTGCTGGGCCGGAAAAGTCGTCGGTTTTCTGGCCGCTGCTGGAGGCGCGGGCAGCTATCTCTCCGTTCTCCCGCTGGCGAACAGCTTGATGGCGGATTTCCGCTGCGTCGTGATTCCGCGCTTCGTGTATGCGGAGCGGCGGCTCTTCGACGAACAGGGAGACCTGGCGGACGAGGCAGTGCGCACGCGCGTCATCCGCCTCACAAGGGACTTGGTGGCCTTCACTGCCGGCCTCAAGGACGCTCTGGCGGAGGAGCGGGCTGATCCGTGATTGGAAACGTGAGGCTCACACGAGTGCCGCCGCCGGACTCCGACGACAGCACCATTTCCAGGCCGCAGACATCCGCGATCAGCCGGACAATGCACAGTCCCAGGCCGAGGCCCTGTTGCTCCAGCACATCGCGATCAAACTGCGTGAAAGGGGACACCCCGGCGATTTGTTCCTTTGTCATGCCCGGACCGTAGTCGGCTACGGTCACGGTGTAGCGACCCTTTTCCGCGAGGCCGCAGATATGGACGGGGTCCCGTGGGTTCGAGAATTTGAGGGCGTTATCGACGATTTCGAAAATCGCCTTTTCTGCCAGGGATTGATCGACCGGTACGCGGGCTACCTCCATTTCGAAGTGGATGTCCCCCTTACGTCCGTGCTTCTTTTCCAGATCGGAAAAGAATGAGTCCGGCGGGGGGAATTGGGTCGCCTTACTGGAGAACTCGTACACGGAACCCGGTTTGGCCGCGGCCAGGCGCAGATCGTAGAAAAGAAGATAATTTTCGATCAGGCGCAGCAGGCGGAGGCCGGATTCGTGCAGAATGTCGAGATTCTCGACCAACTCGCCGGGTGACGGATAGCTGCCGCGCCGAAGCGAGTCCCGGAGAAGGTCGGCGGTTCCCAGAATTCCGTTCAAAGGGGTGCGCATCTCGTGGGGCATGGAGGTCAGATAGCGTTGGTCGAAAAACGCTCCGGCCCCCGTGCGCGAGTGCTGCTTCTCGATTTGGCTGCGAACGGCGGTTTCGAGTTCCGTCATGCTGAAAGGCTTGGTGATGTAGTCATCTGCCCCGAGGACCATGCCCTGTCGAATGTCTTGCCGGGAATCCCGCGCCGTGATGAAGATGAACGGGATCAGATGCGTTTCGGTGCCCCGCTTGAGTGATTCCAGAAGGTAGAAACCGTTCCCGTCACCCATCATGATATCGCTGACGATCACATCAGGCAGAGATTGGCGTGCGATGGCGATGGCACTCCTGCCTGTACTCGCGGTAACGACCTTGAAACCGACTTCGCGCAGATATTCCGCGCAGACCTCGGTCAGATATGGATCGTCCTCTGCGAGAAGCACGAGGTGTCGGGAAGGATCGGCCATAATTGATGGATTAGCACAAGTTGGACAAGAATCCCGCGGATTACGAATTCTTAATGGGTTCGTTTGCGTTCGATGCCAGCCAAGGCTGCCAGTCAAGGAGCAAACTATTTGTCAGACTTATTTGTCTTGCCTAAAATTTGACAGACAAAATTATTCTTGCGGCAAGGAGATTTATTTTTACCTCCGCGAGGTTCGCGGCGTGTCCTGGTTTTGCTACAGGTTAGGTGGAGTGGGAGGGCGATGGTTTTCGTGAGTTTTCGCAATATCCCCGGAAGTCTCTATCTCGCGGTTTGCCAAGGGGGTGGGTTTCTCCCATAGTCCGGGTGTTTACAATGTTGAGGGTCATACAGTACGGCGAGGCGGTTTTGCGCAAAAAGGGAGAAGTGGTATCCGCTTTTGGGGCGGAGTTGAAAACGTTGGGCGAGGATATGCATGCCACGATGGCTGCAGCGGAAGGGATTGGTCTGGCTGCGCAGCAGGTGGGGCTGGCTCTCAGGTTTTGCGTGGTCGATTTGGGCCCCGCGGCGGGCGACACGGGGATGGCGGTGTTCGACGGTCGACCCGTCCCTCCGCCGGTGTTGATGCCGCTTTTTCTGGCGAATCCGCGCGTTGAGTTTCCCTCTCCCGTAGAGACGGAGGTGATGGAGGAGGGCTGTCTTTCGATCCAGGGCGTACGGGGAAATGTCCCGCGGCCGACCCGTATCGAGGTGAACTACCGTGATCTGGACGGCGGGGAGCATTGGTTGTCCTGCGAGGGGTTGCTCGCGCGCTGCATCCAGCACGAGGTCGATCATCTGGATGGGGTGCTTTTTGTGGACCGGATGGGCAAAAAGGACTTTCACCGCATCCGGCCCAGGCTGCGGCGACTCAAGAGGCGGACGGGGGACGGTTTCCACGCAGAAACGAGCGGATGACCGCTGCGGCGGCCCGATGGCCGTTTTCGAGGGCCGGTTCCATGCCGGGAAAGGAGACCTCTTCGTCCATATCGCCGAAGAGCGTTGCCGTGGGCGGTTCACCCGGCGGCGGAGAAACGAAGTTGCTGACCGTGCGCAACACCAGAATCAGGGACGGGTCCACTCGTCCCGCACGGGCGAGAAGGCGAAGGGCGTGGACAGTTCCGCTGTCTTCCATGTTGCTGGTGTGGAAACGCCCCTGTCCGCCGGTGAAGAGGTCGGTCCATTTCCGTGCCCACTCGGTCATCTTTGGTCCGTGCCAGAAGCGGGCCGCCGAAAGAGTAGTCCCTTTCAGGACGGCTGGCGGTGCTGCCGCAGCGGCCTCGCCGTAGAGGTGTCCCTCGGCAGCGGCTTCTTTCGGTGCGGCGAGGCGGAGGTCCGAGGAAATGTCCATGGCCCAGTCCACTGTTGGCTGCGGCAAGGGAGCGACCTCGTAGCGCGGGCCGAAGGCACCGTCGTTATCGGCCGGTTGTCCGTACGGTTCGCGTGCTCCCAAGGGAAGGATTCCGGTGGACCAGCCTGCGGGGATTTCCCTGGCGTCAATCTCCCATGCCAGATCGCCGTCCACGCACCAGTCCGCCCAGACCGGGCTTCCCAGGGAGACCGCTGCGGGGTCGCCTCCTGCGATTCCGGCGACTATCCAAAGGGACTGGGACAGATCGAAGCCGGGGTCCATCCCGAGAGCGGTGACGGCGGCTGCGGTTTGCACCGGGCCGACGCCCGCGACCAGGGCGAGAACCGTTCCCTCCTTGTTGCGGTGGAGGCGCAGGGGGAGGCGGGTTTCGAAGGGGTGCAGTAAAAAGCTTTCGCGGAAACGGCTGAATTCGCCCGAAGCGGTTTCCGGCTCGAAGAGGGTGATGAGGACGATGGAGGGCTTCATTGAGGGGGACCACTATTGCTTCGTGCCGGTCGCGGCGAACGTCCAAAGCCCATGATCAGCCACCATTGCGCGGCCAGAAAGCTGTAGAACGCGATCGTGCCGACGATCTCGTGCATAAGGTGGTAGTGTTCCCCGACCCGGGGTGCCAGAAAGATGATGATCAGGATACGGACGAGATTTCCGAGCAGGGCGAGGAACCCGGCAGCGATCAAGAGGAGCACAGCGTCGATCCACCCGACCCGGCGGTAGAAGATGAAAGCGAGGGTAAGAATGAGACTGGTCCCCAGCAGCCCGAAGCCGTTGCATTCCGCTGCCACATGAAAAGGTCTTCCGTTGACGACCAGCAGCAGCATCGCCTGCCCCTCGTGGACCACGAACCCGAGCTGCGTTTCCTGGTGCAGCAGATCAAGCAGATGGGCGGACCACTTTCCGGCCACTACCCGCAGGGGCATATCCAAAAGGGGTAGCGCGATCAGGAGGGCACCGAAGAGGACGAAGGCTCCGAAGAGGGGGTTGAGCAAGCGGCGGCTGCTCGCATTCAGAAAAGCACCTGCGGCAGCCCGGAGAAGGCAGGCCGTCCCGGTGAACAGCAACAGCAGCGAGGGCATGGACGGAGAGAGCAATAGCGCGACCGTGCAGGTGAATGTCCCGGCCACGCCCCAAACCCAGGTAGCTCGTCCGGCGGAAGACCCGGGCGGAGCGCGGCGCGGTTGGAAATCGATGAAAAGATACAACGCCAGTATGGTCAGGAGTATCCCCGTGTTGATCATCTGGTCGGCGGCCCGCAAAGGAGTGGGCAGGAGGACGAAAAACCACGCCCCTGTGAGAATCGACAGGCTCCCGAACACGAAGAGGGCGAGCCGCCTGGAGGCGTCAATCCCGCCTTCTGTGGGGTTTTTGCTCAAGCCGGAATCTCGAAGGTTTCCAGATTGCGTTTTACCTCGCTGAGGAACGAAGCGGATCCGGCACCATTGATCCAGCGGTGGTCAAACGTGAGCACCAGGCGGACCACTTCACGCGCTTCCTTCCCGCCCTTGTCGGGGTCCAGTTCGAAATGGGCCGACCCGACAAAGAGTGTTGCAATGGACGGCGGCACCACGATTGGAGTGGCGGACTGAACGTCGTAGCGTCCCATGGTGGAGAGGAGGACGGGGATGCGCGTCTTCGGCTGGAAGCGTCCCTTGCGGGTGTCATCGACGGCCTTGCGGAAGAGTTCTGCGAACTCCGGCCACTCGCGCCGGTTGACGTCGGGCACGATGGCAGTGGCAAGACGGTCCTCGGGCAGGGACACAGCGACCCCCAGGTCGAAATCCCCGATGGCCCGCGGCATTTTGCCCATCAGCAGCGTGTGGGTGAAGCGGCGGTGCTTTTTCATGGCCTGGACAAGGCTCCATGCCACGATCGCTGAGGGGGAGGGTGCCTGGCCGGTCTCGGCCTTCGCCTTTTCGCGGACGGCGCGGATCGGTTCCCACCGGGCCTTGACCATGATGGTGGCGGGGACCAGGCCTTGCATCTGCTGGATGATCTCGGCGGAAAGGCCGGATGTCTTGGCGATCTCACCGTTTGGCGATTCGTACTGGCGAAACTTACGGATGTTGGCGGCCTCCGTGATACTCGGATCGACCGGTGCGGTCGAGGAAGCGGCTTCCGAGCCTTCGAATATGCAGCGGGCGAGGCTGTCGCCCACGCCGACTTCGTCGCCTTCTTCGAAAAGCCATTCGGATATCCGGCCCTTTTCGGGTGCTTCGATAGGGAACACCGCTTTGTCGGTCTCCACCTCGCAGATCGAATCGTCTGGTTCGAACTCCTCGCCGGCCTTTTTGAACAGGGTGAGGAGTCGCGCACGGGTGATTCCCTCGCCGAGGACCGGCACTTTGATCACGTCGGGTGGCGGTGCGGATGGTGCTTCGGGTTCCTCTGGTTCGAAGGGCAGGGGCTCATCCAGTGTGGGAGAGGAGGGGGCCGGTTCGACGGACGGGGCCGGGCCACGGTGCGAACTTACCAGTGCGCGGATTTTCTCAAGGATGGTGTCGGCGTCGGGCAAGGCCGAGTACTCGTAGGTCGGGTGGAAGCCGATTGGCGCGTTGCTCCGGGAAATGATTTGTGGAGCGGCCTGCAGCCGGGGCCAGATGTCGGGGGTATCAACCACTTCGGAAAGGATGGCTTGACCCACGCTGCACGGTTCGGCGTCCTCCTGCACCACGAGCAGCCGTCCGGTCTTGCGGACGGAGTTGAGGACCGTATCGCGGTCCCAGGGGACGATCGTCCGCAAGTCGATCAACTCGACCTGGTCCATGTCGCCCAGGCGTTCGACCGCTTCTTCGACCAATTCCACGCAGTTGCCCCAGGCCACCACCGTGACCATGTGCCCGCCGTGGCGGACCCGGGCTTTGCCGATGGGGGCGGAGCGGATTTTTTCGGGGAGTTTTACCTCGCCCCACAGCAGGTGCTTGGGGATCAGCATGAGCACCGGGTCGGTCGCCTGCTGGGCACTCCAGATCAGTCCGGCGGCATCTTCGGGTGTGCTGGGAACGACGATGGTCAGGCCTGGCAGATTGGCGAAGAGGCCCTCGCTGGACGACGAGTGCCAGATCGCTCCGCCGGGGAGGTAGGCACCGTAGGGGGCGTAGATGACGGCGGGGCAGGACCAATCGCCGAAACTGCGCCAGCGCAGGTTGGCGAGGTTGTTGGCGATCTGGTTCCAGCCCGGTCCCACGAAGTCGATGAACTGAATCTCGAAGAACGGTTTCTTCCCGTAGCAGGCGAGCCCGCAGGCGAGACCGATGATGGTGGACTCGGCCACCGGGGAGTTGGTCGCGCGGTCCGGGTCGGCGGTGGAGAGACCGGCGGTGAGCCGGAAGACGCCGCCCTTGGGGTCGGCGATGTCCTGCCCGTAGAAGAGGGCGTCGGGATTGCGCGAGAGAATCTCCTTGAAGGTTGCGTTGACCGCGTCGAGCAGTCGGGCCCGTTCGCCAAGGCGGACCGGTGGGCGCTCGGCCACAGGCGGTGCCGGATCCGTCAGGTGCAGATCCACCTCGGACGCTTCCGGATCGTCCGCGCGACGGGCGCGCAGATACACCTTGCGGGCCTCCTCGCGGGCCTCCTTCTCCATCCCGGAAAACTCTTCTTCGGTAAGGGCTCCCTCGCTGATGAGAGCGTTCTTGAGGGCGGTCAGCGGGTCGCGTTCCGTCGTGCGGGCGATTTCTTCAGGCTTGCGGTAGGTGCGGTGGTCGTCGGCACTGGAGTGGCTGGTGCCCCGTTCCAGATCGAGCCAGAGAAAGGCCGGGCCGTCCCCGGAGCGCACCTTTTCCACGGCTTCCGCTCCGCGTTGGAAGACCTCATCGACCGAGGTGCCGTCCGCCCGCACCCAGCGACCGGGGTCCAGCACTCCCAGTGCGAGCGGATTGGTGTCGCGGTTGGGGGTGCTGATGGCGATCCCGTTGTCTTCCACCACGAAAACGACCGGAAGATTCTTCTCCAGTGCCACGCAGGCCGCCTCGAAAAAATCCCCCTGCCGCGAAGCCGCCTCGCCGGTCGAGGCCAGAACCACGTTCGGTTTGCCGTCCAGCTTCAACCCCCAGGCCAGACCGCAGGCGGGAAGCAGGTGCGAACCGACCGGCGACGGGTGGGTCCAGATGTTCAACTTCCGCGAGCTGTAGTGTCCGGGCAGCTGTCGCCCGCCGCTTGAGGAGGAGCGCTTCCCGAAGAAGTTCAGGGCGATCTGATAGTTGTCCTGCCCGCGGGCCAGAACCAGAGCGCGGTCGCGGTAGTAGGGTGCCAGAAAGTCCTCCTCCTCCAGATGCAGTGCCAGCGCGGCGACGGCTTCGTGGCCGATCCCACCGACGTGGAACCATCCGTGTCCTTGGCGGAGAAGGCTCTGCTCGCGGAGATCGCCCGCGCGACTGTCCAGCATCAGCCGGAGCAGACGCATCCTGGTCTCGCGGTCGGGAGCGCCCGTGGATTTTGTTTTCGACTGGGCCATGAAGGGGCGGATGATCGTCCGGTGGCTCCCGGAACTCAAGCCAAAGTGAAGGCGTTGCAAGCGGAACCTGAGCCCTTCCGAAGAGGGGGGCTATGCGTCGGGCAGTCCCGCGATTTTCAGGAAGTTGGCGAGGATTTGTATGCCGTTGGGGGTAGCCAGCGATTCGGGGTGGAACTGGACGCTGTGGATTTCCATTTCGCGGTGGCGCAGTCCCATGATCTCGTCTTCCGCTGTCCAGGCGGTGATTTCGAGACACTCGGGGAGGGATTCGCGCTGCACGATGAGGGAGTGGTAGCGGGTCGCGTCGAAAGGGTTGGGGAGTCCGGCGAAGACGCTGCGGCCCTCGTGAAGGATGGGGGATGTCTTGCCGTGCATGAGCCGTTCGGCGCGGACCACCTTGCCACCGAAGGCCTGGCCGATGCACTGGTGACCCAGGCAGACACCCAGCAGGGGTACCCGTCCGGCAAAGGCTTTAATGTATTCGAGGCTGCGACCTGCTTCGTCGGGCGAGCAGGGACCGGGGGAGATGACCACGGCCCGCGGTCTGCGGGCCAGAGCTTCGGCGACCGGCATTTCGTCGTTGCGGAAGACTTTGGGCTCGACCCCCAATTCCCCGAAGTACTGGACGAGGTTGTAGGTGAACGAGTCGTAGTTGTCCAGGACCAGAAGCACGGCGGAAAGGCTGCGGCTCTTCTCAGGCTTCGTCCACATCGACCTCGACGATGCGGCTGATGCCGACGAGCTTGTCGCCGTCGCCGAGGTTAATGCAACGGACTCCCATAGTGGTGCGCCCGATGACGCGGATGTCCTTGACCGGGGAGCGGACGGCCTGCCCGTTCTTGGTAAACATCATAATCTCGTCGTTTTCATGGACGCTGAGGGCACCGGCCACGCCTTCGGTTTTGATGGCGATGATACCGCTGCCGCCCCGGGACTGGAGGCGGTATTCCTCGTAGTTGGTCCGCTTGCCCTGGCCGTTCTCGCCACAGATCAGAAGGGTGGCCTTGGGGTCCACGACCTCGAGATTCTCCACGAAGTCGCTCTTTCTCTTGAGGGTGACCCCCTTCACGCCGCGGGTCGGTCGGCCCTGGTCGCGCAAGTCGGTTTCCTTGAAGCGGATGGACATGCCGGCGTGGGTGACGATGACGAGTTCATCCTCTCCCCGAGTCAGCTTGACGTTCACCAACTCGTCGGCCTCGTCGATCTTGATTCCGATGATCCCGCCTTTGCGGTGGTTGCGGTATTCTTTGAGATTGGTCTTCTTCACAATTCCCTTGCGGGTGGCCATGACGAGATGGAGATCGTCAGTGAAGTCCTTCACGCAGATCATGGAGGCGATACGCTCCTCTTTGGAGATTTCGAGCACGTTGGCGAGGGAGCGCCCCTTGGAGACGCGGGTGCCCTCGGGAATCTCGTAAACCTTTTCGACAAACACACGCCCCTGGTTGGTGAAGAACATGATGAAGTCGTGGGTGCTGGCGGTGTAGAGGTGCTCGACGAAATCGTCGTCGTGCTGGCCGGCACCGATGACTCCCTTACCCCCGCGTTTCTGTGAGCGGTAGGCACTTACGCCGGTGCGTTTGATGAAGCCTTCGTGGGAAACGGTGATGATGCAGCCCTCGTTGGCGATCACGTCCTCCATGCGGAATTCGCCTTCCTCCGGCGAGATTCTGCTGCGCCGTGGATCGGTGAATTTGGCGGCGGACTCGCGCAGTTCCTCCTTGATTACCTCAAGCAGGCGGGCCTCGCTGGCGAGAATCTCCTCGAGGAAGGCGATGCGTTTCATCAATTCAATGTATTCGGCCTCGATCTTCTCGCGCTCGAGTCCGGTCAACTGGTAGAGGCGCAGCTCGAGGATGGCGTTGGCCTGACGCTCGCTGAGCGGGTATTTGGCCATCAGCTTCACCCGGGCCTCGTCGCGGTTCTGCGAGGCACGGATGATCTTCACGAAATCGTCGAGATTATCGAGGGCGATCTTGTAGCCTTCGAGGATATGGGCGCGGTCCAGAGCCTTGCGGAGTTGGAAACGTGTGCGCCGCAGAATGACTTCGCGCCGGTGCTCGATGTAGCAGTTGAGCATCTCCTTGATGTTCATCTGCTTGGGCCGGTTGTCGTCGAGGGCCAGCAGGATCACGCCGAAGCTCGATTCGAGCGGCGTGTGCCGGAAGAGCTTGTTCATGGTCACCCGGGGGATCTCGCCGCGCTTGAGTTCGACCACGATGCGGGTGTTTTCGTCGGACTCGTCCCGCAGGTCGGAAACGCCGGGAAGCACCTTGTCGGAGACGAGTTCGGCGATCTTGAGAACCAGGTTGGCGCGGTTGACGTTGTAGGGAATCTCGGTGATGACGATCTGCTCCTTGCCGTTTTTGAGCTGTTCGGCGTGGGCGGTGCCACGCATCTTGACGATGCCGCGGCCGGTCTTCATGTAGCTTTCAATGCCCTTGATTCCGTTGATCATGCCGCCCCCGGGGAAGTCGGGTCCCGGCAGGACCTTCATGATCTCCTCGATTGAGGCCGTCGGCTCGTCGATCAGCAGGCAGGTCGCTTCGACCAGCTCGCCGAGGTTGTGGGGCGGGATATTGGTCGTCATGCCCACCGCGATTCCGGTGGAGCCGTTCATGAGAAGGTGCGGAAGGGCGGCGGGGAGTACCTTCGGTTCGGTCGTGCTCTCCTTGTAGTTCGGCGCGAAATCCACCGTATCCTCGTCGATGCCCCGCAGCAACTCCTCCGAAATCCGTTCCAGGCGGCACTCGGTGTAGCGGTAGGCGGCGGGCGGGTCGCCGTCGAGCGAGCCGAAATTTCCCTGCGGCTCGATCAGGCGGTAGCGCATCACCCAGTTCTGGGCCATGCGCACGAGGGTGTCGTACACCGATGTGTCGCCGTGGGGGTGGTAGTTTTTGAGGACCTCGCCGACCACTCCGGCGCATTTGTCGAAGCCGCGGTTGTGAACAAGCCCCTCCCGGAGCATGGCGTAGAGGATGCGGCGCTGGACGGGTTTGAGGCCGTCGCGGGCGTCGGGCAGAGCGCGGGAGACGATCACCGACATCGAGTAGTCGATGTAGGCGGTGGACATGATGTCCGTGATGTTGGTCGGGACGAGTTTCTCCTTGTCGGTGTACATTCGAAAGTCTGTTTGCGATGGAATCTACGGAAGCGGGTTCGCGGCGTGCGGGTCAGACGTCGAGGTAGGAAACGTTGAGCGCGTTGTCCTCGATGAAGGCCCGGCGCGAGGCTACGTCTTCGCCCATGAGCATGGAAAATATCTGGTCGGCGGCGGCGGCGTCTTCGATATCGACCCGCAGGAGCTTGCGCCGTTCGGGATCCATCGTGGTTTCGTAGAGCTGTTTGGGATTCATCTCCCCCAGACCCTTGTAGCGTTGGATCGTCAGGCCCTTCCGACCGAGGGCGCGGATGTTTTCGATGATCTCGAAGACGGATCGCAGCTCGATGCGGTTCTCCTTGGCGTCGTCACCCTCGTTTTCGATCAGGTGGTAGCGCGGCTCGTCGGACGGGGAGAAGCGGTTCACGTCCAGCCCGATTTTAGCCAACTCACGGAGCAACTTGGTCATTTCGGTGGCCTCGAAAATCTCATGCACCGAAACTCTTTGGACGACCTTGGCACCCTCAATCTCGATCTCGCGGGTGACGGTGGTCTCGTAGATATCTCCGGTCAGGTCCATCTCCACGTAGAAGCGCGAGCGGGCCTCGTCGTCCTTGAGGTAGTGGAAGACCTCCTCGTTTCCGGTACGCACGCGTGCAAGGTAGCGCGGGAGTTCGCGGGTTTCCGGATCGTGCTGGTCGAGGAAATCGTTGAAATCGCAGCCGAAACGGCTGACCCCGCCGCCGAGAGTTTCCAGGCGGGCCAGTTTGGACACGATCCGGTCGATCTGGGCCGACTCGAACTTGTGCTCGTCGCGCAGGCGCATAAGGGTCACCCCCTCGCTGCCCAGTTCGATGAGGATGCGGCTCATCTCCTGGTCGTTCTCGATGTACCGTTCCTTGTTGCGCCGCTTGATTTTGTAGAGCGGCGGCTGGGCGATGTAAACGTAGCCGTTTTCGATCAAGCCACGCATCTGGCGGAAGAAGAAAGTCAGCAGCAGGGTGCGGATGTGCGAGCCGTCCACGTCGGCGTCGGTCATGATGATGATCTTGTGGTAGCGGCTCTTCGAGGCGTCGAACGCACCGTCCCCCTCGTGGTCGCCGATTCCGGTGCCTGCGGCGGTGATCAGGGTGCGGATTTCATTGTTGTTGAGCACCTTGTCCAGGCGGGCCTTCTCCACGTTGATCAGTTTGCCGCGGATCGGCAGGATCGCCTGGTAGCGGCGGTCGCGGCCCTGCTTCGCGGAGCCCCCGGCCGAGTCGCCCTCGACGATGTACAACTCGCACACAGCCGGATCTTTTTCGGAGCAATCCGCCAGTTTTCCGGGGAGGCCGCCGGAGACCAGGGCACTCTTGCGCACCGTGTCGCGGGCCTTGCGGGCGGCCTCGCGCGCACGGGCGGCATTCAGCCCCTTGTCGATGACCTTCTTCGCCACGGCAGGCGTCGTTTCGAAGAAGTATTTCAACTCCTCGCCGACGATTTTCTGCACGATGCCGTCCACCTCGCTGTTGGAAAGCTTGGTCTTGGTCTGGCCCTCGAAGCGGGGCTCCGGGACCTTGACGGAGACGACAGCCGTCAGCCCCTCGCGAACATCGTCGCCGGTGATCGAGGGGTCCTTTTCCTTCACCAGATTGTTGGCCTTGGCATAGTTATTGATAACGCGCGTCAGGGCCGTCCGGAAGCCGGAGAGGTGGGTGCCACCCTCAATGTTGTGGATCGAGTTGGCGTAGGCGTATATCTGATCGTTGAAGCCGTCGTTGTACTGGAGTGCGACGTCCACCACGACCTCGGCATCCCCACTGACCGCCGGTGCTTTGCCATGGAAGGCAATGGGGTCGGGGTGGATGACGGTCTTGCTGCGGTTGAGGAACTCGACGTATTCGGATATCCCGTTCTCGAATTTGAAGCTCTCCTCCTTCTGGACGCGCTCGTCGCGCAGCACGATCTCGATCCCCGGATTCAGGAAGGCCAGCTCGCGGATACGCTTGGCCAGGATGTCGTACTTGAAATCCAGAATCGAAAAAATCTCCGGGTCCGGCTTGAAGGTAATCTTGGTACCGGTCCGCTTCGTTTCGCCAGCCACTTTGAGCTTCTGGGTTGTCTTGCCCCGTTCGAAGGACATGGAGTGGACCTGGCCGTCGCGCCGGACCTCCGCCTTGAACCATTCCGACACCGCGTTCACGCACTTGGCACCGACTCCGTGCAGACCCCCCGAAACCTGGTAGGCACCCTTGCCGAACTTCCCGCCCGCGTGGAGATTGGTCAGAACCAGCTCGAGGGCGGGCATCTTGTGCTTTTCATGCATATCGACCGGGATGCCGCGACCGTCGTCTTCAATCGAACAGGAGCCGTCCAGATGCACGGAAACGCCGATCCGGCGGCAGTATCCGGCGAGGGCCTCGTCGATCGAGTTGTCCACGATCTCAAACACACAGTGATGC
>CAYVUQ010000002.1:0-21694 GCA_964454915.1 uncultured Puniceicoccaceae bacterium | reverse complement strand
GTGGCGGAAGCAAAAGAGGTGTCTGGTTTTACTGTAAAGCCAAGCGAGAAAACACCCGCTGATCGTCACGGTCGGGAAAGCAGGGGCCAGGACCCTCCGGCCCGTTGGCCGTATCCCCCTCTTCCTTTTTCGCCTCACCGATCAACCAAGGAGATCCGCTACTTCGGCGAGAAACATGTCACTGCCCGCCGCGTATGGTGTTGATTCCATCGCCGGATCAAATTCACGCAGGGGAAAAGCCGGGTGCCCCAAAAACCTTGCTTCGATGCCGACCTCCGGGAAAAGGGCGAAACACGCGGCGATATCCCAGGGCTTGACCCGGAAATCCACCGCTCCCTCGAAGAGCCGCAGTGCCACATAGAGTCCCTCAAGCGTGCTTGACCCCAGAGAACGGATACGCCGCTTCCGAAGGAGTGGCAGAAGTCGCCCCGGGAATGGATCGTCCAGGGGAAACTGTATCCCCAGAGGAACCGCCACTCCCGTCTCCAAAGGGGATGGCTCCAGCAGTTCTCTACCGGCGAAAAGCCCCCGCCCGGCACCACCATGGACCAGACGGTCGCCCGGAAAGTCGTAAATCCAACCGTAAAGCGGAACCCCGTCGTGAAGAAGGGCCAGGGAAATGGCACAGTGCGGGATGCCCAGTGCGAAATTGTTCGTGCCGTCCACAGGGTCCAGAACCCAGGCGAAAGGTGCCCGCAGGATGATGCGCCCTTCCTCCGGAGGAAGCTCCTCACTGCAGAAATCGTCGTTCGGGAAGAGGCCACCCAGCTCACCCAGAATCTCCCGGGAGATCCGGTGGTCGGTTTCGGTCACCCGCGATGCATCCTCCTTCCATTGGCTATCGACCCTCCCGAAACTCTGCCGGAAGAACGGAACGCACCGGGATACGGCCTGGAAGCCGGCATCGATGCGCTGGATCAACCCGGATTCCATCCCTTTTCTCTCATTTCCGCGAAACAGGTTCTCGCGATTTCCACCGCTTCGTCGATGGCGGCCTCGTCGTGGGCAGCACCCAGGAACCAGTTGTGGTGGGGGTGGAAGAAGGCACCCCGGCGCACCGCCAATCCGCAGAAGTGCTGCACGAGACGCAGGTCCTGGTCGTCATCAAAAAAAGGATACGGAGCGGCGCGGGGTCCGGTGCACCGCAGGGTGAAGCCATGGGCGGTCGCCGCCTCGGTCAACCCGCGGCACAGCCGGTCGCCGAGAGCCTCCAGGTGCTCGGGAACGCGGTCGCGGTCGATGATCCGCAGGCAGGTCCGCGCCGCCGCGAGAGCGTCGGCGTTGTTCCAGTAACTGCCCGTCAGGAAGACCCGGGTCGCCGGGTTGCGAAGGACTTCACGCCCGACCGCCGCCGAGATGGGATAGCCATTGCCCATTGCCTTGCAGTAACAGGCGATGTCCGGTTCGAAGCCGAACCGGCGGTGCGAGCCTCCGGCGTGCAGCCGGAACCCGACCCGTATGTCGTCCAGGATCAACACGATGCCCCGCCGATCACATTCGCTGCGTATGGTCTGCAGAAATCCGTTGGCCGGAAACTCCGAGGGAGCGAACGCGGGATGATGATAGGGGGTGACAAACACCGCCGCCACATCCCCGCCGAGGCTCTCCAGCATCCCCGAAAACGAACCGGGGTCGTTCCAGCGAAACCGGTGGATGTGCCGACGGTCCTCCTCGATCTGCCCTCCGAATCCCGGCGCGCACCAGGCATCCACCCCGTGGTAGGCACCCTTGACCATCATCACCTTGCGCCGCCCCGTCGCTTCACGTGCGACTTGCAGTGCCCAGGTGGTGACGTCGGAACCGTTCTTGGCGAAAACCGCCCAGTCCGCGAAATCGATCCTCCCGACCAGCTCCTCGGCCAGCTCCACGAAGTGCCGGGTCGGCTGGTTGTGCACGGTTCCGGCTTCCCGTGCTGCGGCCGCCGCCTCCTCCACCTCGGGATGCCGGTGACCGAGAACAATGGGGCCAAAGCCGCACATGAAATCGAGATAGGTATTGCCGTCCACATCGGTGAACCGGCAGCCCTCCGCCGACTCCGAGAAGTACGGAAAAACCCCCGGCAGACCGGCCGCCGGACTGGTATGGCCGTAAATCCCGCCGGGGACAGCCTTCAAGGCCCGGGAGAACAGGGCCCGCGATTCCCTCAGTCGATGGTCGGAAAAAGTGTCCATCCGATCCCCTACCATCCCATGAACATCAACCCCATCACCACGGTCGGCAGCAATGCGCCGAAAAGAAGACCGATCGGCGACACGCCGTCCTTGAAATACCGGTTCAGGATCGAACGTCCCGCCGGATTGGGCGCGTTGGCAATCACCGTCAGCCCCCCACCGGTCACGGCACCGGCAACAACCGCGTATTCAAGCATCTCCGCGCGCTGGAGAAGAACCCCGGTCTTCGAGATCATCACACCGTCCTGAACGATGTCCGGACTGAAGGCGGGCACCTGCGATGCGAGAAAGGTAATCGCCGCGTTGTCGTTGAAGGCGGTGAGCACGGTGGCCCCGAGAAAGAGCGGAATCTCGCTCAGACTCGAAAGGACGGGAGCGATCCACCACCCCTGCAACCCGCCGTGGATAATCAACCCGGCCAAAAAGAACCCCACCAACAAGGGGCCCTTGATGCTGATCTCGTACTGATGGTGCTCGGTGGCCATCGTAAAGGCGATGAAGAAAAGGAATCCTCCGACGAAAAAGGCGGGATGGTGCAGGGTCAAAACGGTCCAGGCGACAAAGCACAGATGCACCAGGATGATCCAGAATGGAACCTTTTCCGCCTCGTTTTCCGAATCTTCCCCGTCCCCGTCGGCGTGCTTGCCGAGCGACAGAAGCTCCTTGCGGAAAAACAGGAAGTACACCGCCGTCGAGAGGAGTATCCCGACAACCGCCCGCCAGCCGAAATGGGTGAACATGAAGGGCATATTCCAATGCCACTCCGTGGCCACCATCAGGACCGGAGGTGCCGCGAAATGCGTGAGGGTCCCGCCCACCGATACGTTCACGAACAACAGGCCGAGCGTGGCGTATCTCAACTTTTCGGAGGGGTTCAGGCGGTAGAACTGGTGGCCGAGCAGCATGGCGGCGATGGTCATGGCGGCCGGCTCCGTGATGAACGATCCGAGCAGGGGCGCGACCACCAGGATCGTCATCCACCAGGCGGCCGGAGTCCTCCGGCCCAGGCCGGAAACCATGCGCAAGGCACCCTCGGCAAAGCGGACCACCGGACGGCTGGAGGCGATGGCCATGATCACCACCACGAACATCGGCTCGGTGAAGTTCCGTGTGTCGATGTAGTATGAGGCGTGGCCCCATCCGTGGCTCTGCGTGAACACCATCCCGATCAGCAGCGGAACCGTCCATATCCCGAAGATGGCCTCCACCTCGCCGAGGAAATGCAACACCGTCGCCTTGAAGCTGACCGGTTCCTTGCCGCCGACTTCCCCGCCCCCCGAGGCCGCCCAGCGGCGTTTGTGCTCCTTCTCGATTTTGTGGGCCATGCGGTTGAAGCGTGTTGCGGCAAAGGTGTGCGCCACCGCCAAAAAAAAGATGACCGTGGCAAACACATTGAAAGGATCCTCCGCCGCACGGACCTTCAGCCGCTCCCAGATCGAGGGCGTACCCTCCATCCCTGCGAAATGCTCGTCCTCGATCGCCTGATACGTATCCTCCGAGAGGGGAAACTCGATGTCGGCCTCGCCCACACCCCGCGCACCTGCGGAAGCGAAACCCGCCGATGGCGCAACCACGCACAGCAAGAATATGATCACCGGGAGAAAAGAGCGATTCATGGGACGGGCATCACAGCGAGGAAACCGTCAAAGGCCAAGCGCAAAGCTGGAGCCGGAAGAGTCGGAAGAGGCCTCGGAGGCCAGGAGACAGCCTTCGTCAGGCGTCGCCGTCCTCGATGAACGCCTCCCGCTCGTCCGTTCCCTCCACCGGCTTGATTCCGCTCCGCCGCGAAGCCCTGGCGAGGAGATGGGCACCGACGGGCATCGTGGTGTAGAAAAAGACGATCAGCACGACAACCTGCACCCAGGTCCATCCGCCCCCGAGCCAGAGGCCCGCCGCCAGGGCCAGCACCGCGCCGCCGAAGGCACCCGCCTTGGTGGCGGCGTGGAGCCGACAGTAGCAATCCTTGAAACGGATCACCCCGACTCCGGCCACGAGGGCGAAAAAGCATCCACCCAACACGAGAAGACTCACGAGGGTTTCCATCACTTGCGGGCCTCCTTTTCGATGTGCCGGGCGATGGCCACCGTCCCGATGAAGGAGACCACCGCAATCGCGAAGGCCACGGAAAGGTAGAGCGGTCGTCCACGCTCCAGTGCGATCAGCAACGCAAACGAGAGAACCGTCCCGGCGATCAGATCGAGCGCCACGACGCGGTCGGTGATGGTGGGACCGCGGAACAGACGCCACCCGCTCGCGAACAGTGCCGCCACGAGCAGAATCTTTCCGATGAACAGAGCAGTTTCGAGCGGGATCATGGGATATCTTCAGACGATTTCGCGCACGCGGCGCACATAGGATTCCTCGAAGCGGCGGCGGTCCTCCTCCCGCGAGTGTCCGGGAAAGAGCTGGTGGATCAGCAGAGTCCGGCGGTCGGACGATACTTCGAACGAGAGGGTTCCGGGCGTCATGGTGATCAGGTTGGTAACGACGAGAAGCTGCCCGTCCGTCAAGCCGGCGATCGAGATGGTCAGAAAGGCCGGAGGCCTGGGCGGCGGCATGGGGCTCACGATCCTCCAGGCGATCTGGAGGTTGGCCGCCAGCACTTCCTTCAGATAGAAGCCGAGGAAGAAAAGAGTCTTTGCCAAACGTATCATCACCACCTCCTCAACGCACCCCTGGCCCAGCCAGAACCGCACGGATGTAGCCATCGGGCTGCAGAAGCTGCCCGGCGGCATCCCCGGCGAGCGCAAACACCGGCTCGCCGAACACACTCAACCCGAGGATCGCCACGGCCACCACCCCCATGGGGAGAAGCGACCAGCGACCGGGAGCACCCGCCTTTGCGCTAACGGTCGGCGTCTCCCCGGGGTCCTCCTTCCAAAATGCCTCCGCCCAGATTTTCGTCATCGAGAACAGGGTCATCATCCCTACTCCCAGCGCGGCGGCGGTGAGCCAGTAAAAGCCCCCGTCCAGACCGGCGCGCACAATCCCCAGCTTCGCCCAGAAGCCGCTCAGGGGCGGAATGCCCGCAAGGGCAAGTGCCGACACAAGGAACACCAGGCTGCACCCCGCGGAAGCACGGTACAGCCCGCCGATCCGGGCCAGATCCACGGTGCCGCGCCGATGCTCCACCCAGGCCGAAACGAGCAACAGGTTGGTCTTGGCGAGGTTATTGTGGACGAAGTAGAAGAGTGCTGCCGCCAAACCGAGGGGGGTGAACATCGCGAGCCCGGCCATCAGATACCCGACCTGACTGATGATGTGGAAGGAGAGAATCTTCCGCATCTCGAACTGGGCCGCCGCCCCCAGAACCCCGGTAATCATGGTCAGGGCCGCAATCCAGAGGAACAGATTCCTCCATGCGTCGAAGTCTTCCGCCAGAAAAAGGGTTCCCACGCGGAGAAAGGAATAGACCCCGACCTTGGTCAGGAGCCCCGCGAACAGTGCCGTCACCAGGGGTGCCGGGGTGTGGTATGAGGTCGGCAACCAGAAAAACAACGGAAACAACCCGGCCTTCACGCCGAAGGCGGCCAGGATCAGTGCTGTCGCCCCACGCACGAAACGGGCGGCTTCCCCACCCTCGCCGATGATCCGGGCCAGGTCGGCGAAATTCAGGGTGCCGGTCTTCCCGTAGATCAAACCCACTCCGGCCAGGAACAGGGCCGAGGCAACAAGGTTGATGACCACATAGCGCACGCCCCCTTCGAGCTGATTCCGGCGTCCGCCCACGACCATCAGCACGAAAGATGCGATCAACATCACTTCGAACCAGACGAAGAGGTTGAACAGGTCGCCGGTGAGCAGCGCGCCATTGACCCCGAGCACGAGGAAGTTCTGCAAGGGGAAATACCACCGGTCCAGGGGGTCGCCCAACCGGTGGAACACCGCGAAGAGTGCCGCGGCGAAAGTGGTGAAAGCACAGGTGGCCAGGAAAATGGCCGCGGTCAGGTCCAGAACGAACACGATCCCGAAGGGTGCCAGCCAGGAGCCCAGGGCCAGCACCTCCACCCCGCCGTCCGCCGCGTGGATCAACAGAAAGACATTGGCGGCGGTCAGCCCCGCTGCCGCCAGCACCCCGAGCGGCACCTGCACGCTCCGCCGACCGGGAGCGGCGAGACCGGCCAGGGCGGCGAACAGGGGAATCAGGATGGGGAGGATCATCGGTTCTCAGAACGCGTCCAGGTCGTCCGACTGCACGGACCGCTCCGCGCGGTGCAGCAACGCGATGGTGAAGGCGATCACACCGAAGCCGATCACGATCGCGGTCAGAACCAGTGCCTGCGGGAGAGGATCGGCTGCGGTTTCCGCCAGGACGGTGGCATCGCCCGGAATCACGGGCGGTTGCCCCACAGTGAGCCCACCCGAGGTGAAGACCAGCAGATTGGCCGTCTGGCCAAGGAACATAATGCCGAGAACCAGCCGGAACAGGCTCCGCCGCAACAGGGAAAAAACGGCCGCGCCAAACAGGAGGCCGATCAGCAGAGCGATGGTCAGCTGCACGCCGCACCCCCTTCGTCTTCGTCCGCCGCCAGACAGCGGGCCGTGTGAACGACGAAACCGATCACCGCCAGGTAAACCCCCACGTCGAACAACAGGGGCGTGCCGAGATGGACCGTGCCCAGCAGCGGCAGCGAGAATCCCGGCAACCAGAGCCCGGTGAAAAACAGTTTGCCGAGAAAAATCGGCCAGAGGGCACTCACCCCGGCCACCGTCAGTCCGGCCACCATCAAGCGGAAGGCCGACCCCTCGGTCGGGTCCGCCGCCTCCGCCGGGGCGGCCCCGGGGTCCTCGGGACGGCCGAAATCGCGCAGCAGGATCGCCACTGCGGCGGTCAATCCGCCCACGAACCCTCCGCCGGGCAGGTTGTGGCCCAGATACAGGAAAACCAGCGAGACCACAAAGATCAGCGGCGACACGTAGCGAGCGGCGGCGGTCAGCACGGGTGAGTTCATCCGTCGCGCCTCCCCTGCCGCATGAGAATTCCCACGCCGATCGCAGCGATGACGATCACGATCACCTCGCCGAAGGTGTCGATGGCGCGGAAGTCCACCAGGATCACGTTCACCACATTGCGGCCCTTGGCCAACGGATAACTCCACTCGCCAAGCTGTCCCGAGATCGAGGGAGCCAGTTGCACGAGGTCCGTCTTGAGAACAAGCAGAAAGGCCAGAAAACCGACCGCCACTGCCACCAGTGCGTCGAAAAAGAGGGTGCGCCGACTCGAGATCCACCGCATCTCCGGCAGCCGGGCCAGGATCAGAAAGAGCAGCACCAGGGTGAGCGTCTCCACCACAATCTGGGTAATGGCCAGGTCCGGTGCACCGAAGTACGCGAAGAGCAGGGCGATCCCGAACCCGACGATGCCAAATCCGAGCAACGCGTTGACCTTGCTACCGGTGCAAAGCACCCAGAAGGTCGCAGCAGCCATCAGAACGGCCAGCGTTACGATGTGGACCGGCGCGTCGAACAACAGCGGGAACACGTCCAGCGTGGCGAGCGAACGCATCTTCCAGGAAACCAGCAAAAACACAGCCAGAAGGATGAAGAGGATGTGCGTGCGCAGTTTTCCCGCGCCGAGAAAACGGGTTTGCCACCTGGAGAAAGCCATCACCGCACCGAGAACCCTTTGGTACACCGTCGATCCCTCCGGCACCAGAGGGCTCCTCTCCCGCGCAGCCTCCCTCCAAAGCAGCCATCGAAACCGGTAGAACGTCAACCCGAGTGCCAGGGTCACCGCGCTGAGCAGAAGCGGCAGGTTCCAGCCGTGCCAGAGTGCCACCTTCAGGCTGACCGACATGTTCAGCACCGTAGCCACGGCAGGCTCGACGATGGGACGCTCCAACGTATCGGGAAACAGCCCCAGCACGAGTCCCACCGATCCCAGAACAAGCGGACCGAGCCAAAGCGATGGCGGTGCCTCATGCGGATGCCTGGGAGTTTCCGACGCCCCCCGGCTCCAGAAGGGATGTATCCCCACCTTGAAGGCGAGGGCGAACAAAAACGCGTTGCCAAGAACCGCCACGCCGAGAAACAACGGGGCGAGGTCCCCCACCGCTACACCAGCTTTGTAAACATATTCCTTCCCCAAAAAGCCGAACAGGGGCGGAAAGCCCGCTTTGGACAACGCGGCCAGCCCGGCCGCCAGCGCGGTCAAGGGCATCAACCGCCGCAGTCCGTGGAAGCGGGTCACGTCACGGGTGCCGGTCTCGTGGTCGAGTATCCCCGCCACCATGAACAGTGCCCCCTTGTAGAGCGCATGCCCGAGAAGAAACAGAACTGCCGACTGGGCCGCCATCTCGAAGTCCATCCCCAACAGCAGCACCAACAGCCCGAGAACGCTGATCGTCGTGTACGCCAGAATCGCCTTGAGGTCCGTCTGGAACAGGCCGCGGAAGGCTCCGAGCAGGAAGGTGATTCCCCCCGTCCCCATCAGCGCGATCTCCCAGGCAGCGGTCCCGCCAAGCACGGGTGCCAGGACCGCCAGCAGGAACACCCCCGCCTTGACCATCGTCGCCGAGTGCAGGTACGCGCTGACGGGCGTCGGTGCCGCCATCGCGTTCGGCAGCCAGAAGTGGAACGGAAACTGGGCCGACTTGGTGAAGGCCCCGAGGAGGATCAAGACCAACGCTGCCGGATAAAACGGATGCTCCCGGAAGTCCACCCCACCCGCCGTCAGCCCGGACAAGGTCCACTGCCCTGTGCCCGACCCGAGCAAGACCAGCCCGGCCAGCAACGCCAGCCCCCCGAGCCCCGTTACCAGCAACGCCTGAAGTGCCTTCTTGCGGGATTCCTCCGACTCGTGGTGGAAGCCGATCAAAAAGTAGGAGGTGATGCTCGTCAGCTCCCAGAAAACGAACAGCAGGATCAGGTTGTCCGCCAGGACGAGCCCGAGCATCGATCCCATGAAAGCGCAAAGAATGAGGAGGAACCGCCCGAGGTCCTTGTGCCCGGCCAGATAGCCACCCGCATAGGGCAACACCAGCGCACCGATCCCGGTGATCAACAGTGCCATCATCCGCGCGAGGCCGTCCAACCGAAAATCCAGACCGACCGATAGCGAAGGGAACCACTCCACCCCGAATCGCAACGGCGCATCGGCGAGCCCGGTCAGGAACCAGACGAACAGCGACGCCGGGACCACCGCCAGAATCCACGCCGCGCACCGGGGAACCCGCGCCACCAGAAACGGAGCGACGCCCCCGGCGACCCAGATGAGAGGAATTCCGGTGAAGACCCACATGAGAACCTTCGTTGGAAACCAAGTCAGAACCGTGTGCAAGTCCTTTGCAACGATTTCGATATCGCAAAAAATCGGCTTGCCGAACCCGCTTCGGGGAGTATCGTTCCCCGCTTATGTCTGAAACAGAAGCCACTGAAAAGACCGCAAAGAACGCGAGCGAGCTCACTTTCCGCGACACCTCCGAGCTTTCCCGATTCGTGACCGACACGGGCAAGATTCTGCCGCGCAAATACACCGGCCTGACCTCCCGCGAACAGCGGCACGTCGCCCGGGTCATCAAACAGGCCCGGTCGATGATGCTCATGAAGTAAACCCGGCGGGACCAACCGCCCGGTCCCATGGAGTGGCTCGCGGGAGACGATCACGCCGCCCGCGCACGGGCGGCCCGGCTTCTGGCCGCGGGGAAACTGGTCGCCGTCCCCACCGAAACCGTTTACGGTCTCGCTGCCGACGCCCGCAACGAGGATGCCGTGCGGACGATTTTTACGGTCAAGGGCCGACCGCTCATCGATCCATTGATCGTCCATTGCGCGTCCCCGGACTCGGTGGACTCCCTTTGCGTTTGGCCGGAGTCGGCCCGGCGCATCGCAGCCGCTTTCTGGCCCGGTGCCCTCACAATGGTCCTGGCGAGACGCCCCGACTGCCCCCTCTCCCCCCTTGTTTCCGCAGGCCTGCCAACGCTCGCTGTTCGGGTCCCGGCCCACCCGGTCCTCCATTCCCTCCTCAAAACCTCCGGACTGGCCCTGGCCGCCCCCAGTGCCAATCCGTTCGGCTATGTGAGCCCCACCCGCCCCGTTCATGTGGCCGATTCCCTGGGCGACCGGATCGAGGCTCTCCTGGACGGAGGACCCTGCGAACACGGCGTCGAATCAACGATCGTGGCCTTCGGCGACGCGCCCGGAACGATCCGTCTGCTCCGCGCTGGCCCCATCTCCGTCGAGGATCTGGAGCGGGCGGCAGGCCATCCGGTTTCGACCGCAGACGTCTGCGCCACCGCCACTCCGCAGGCCCCCGGGCTCCTCGCCAGCCATTACCGCCCCGGCAAGGGGATCACGCTCTTCCCCGAGGGAACACCCCCGGCGGGGGCGGTCTCCCGCGGGCTGGCCACCGTTTTCCTCCAGCGTCCCGGCCAGGAGTCATCCGACGACGGCTACTGCTTCTGGCTGAGCGAATCGGGCGACCCCGAAGAGATCGCGCACAACCTCTTCGACTTGCTTCGCCGCCTGGACAACGACCCGCAGGTGCGCTCCATCCGAGTGGAGAACCCCTCCTCTTCCCGGGGAATTCTCCGCGCGGTCCGCGACCGGCTCCGGCGGGCCGCCGCACCCCGACCCGAACATTGATCGACCGACGCAGTCCCTCCAGGCGATCCCGCACCCACTCGCGCCGATGCTCCCCCGGCATTTCTCAATGCTCACTGGCATACCCGACGACCGTGTTCAGGCAAGATAATTTTTGTCAGACAAAAAGAAGACGGATGCTCCAGAAAACTCTCGAAGGTTCCGTGCTCACCCCCGGCTGTAGCCTCCCCGCAAAGAGACGCCCGCCGCACACAGTGCCTCAGACGGGACAGGAATGTCCCGTTTCCGGGGATTACCTGGATTCGGTGATGCTGCTTTGCCCGATACGATTGCGATCCCGATTTTGAGCGGGGAAAGTTTGTTCCCGGCCAAATCCCTCTCGACACAGCGCGCTTCCTTCCCATCCTCCCGGGAGCATCGTCCCCTTAGTTCAATGGATAGAACCGCGGTTTCCTAAACCGCTAATCCGGGTTCGAGTCCCGGAGGGGGCACCATTTTTCGGCCGAAATTCGGGATTGAAGGTGCCGGGGTGTTCTCTCAGTCTTCCGGGCGAATTTCCCATGATCCGACTTTCCGAGAATCCTCCGGCATTGGCCGTCGTCCGTACGCTTCTTTAGGGATGGCGCACGAATTCCTGCACGCCCATTGGCGGATGCCCTACATCAAGGAGCCGTCGGAGACCGGATCGCCCCGCAAGAATCCGTTCGCAGACGCTCTGGCCGACGACGATCCGAAGAAGGTTCTCCTGGTGTACCGGGGGGCGGAAAGTTTTCTGGTCATGAACAAATTTCCCTACAACGCAGGGCACCTGCTGGCCCTGCCCAACCGGGAGACAGGGGATCCGGAGGACTTGTCCGCAGCGGAATATGCGGACCTTTGTTCCACGATTCTCAAGGGCAAGAAACTTCTCCGGCTCGCGCTTTCGCCGAACGGGTTCAATATCGGTTTCAATCTCGGCGCACCCGCCGGGGCCGGCATTCCGGGGCATCTGCACTGCCACATCGTGCCGCGCTGGTCCGGCGACACGAACTTCATGCCCGTGATCGCCGACACCCGGGTCCTGCCCGAGGCACTCGAAAATCTGTGGGAGAAGCTCGTCTCGCACCTCCCCTCCATCGAAGAGTAACCCCATCGTGGAAAACAACGGATTCACCCAAACCCTTGAATTCGATTCGCCCCGGCAGTTGAGCCAGCTCTACTGCGGACGCGAAGGCAATCTGGCCGACGCCGAGAAAACCCTCGGCGTGCGCCTTGTGGCCCGCGATGACTGGCTGAGGATCGAAGGGCCCGAGCCGGAGGTGCATGCGGCGGGCGAGTTCTTCGAGATTCTGAGACTGGCACGGGGACAGGGACTGAAGATCCGGGACAACGATTATCGCAAGATGCTGTCATCGGTCGCGGAGGGCAAGGGACCCGAGATGCGCGAGTTGTTTGAGCATCCGCTGGTCGTCAAACTCAAGCGCAAGAGCATCGTCCCCAAGACCGTCCACCAGAAGCAGTACCTCAACGCCATCCGGGGGCACGATGTGGCCTTCGGGATCGGCCCTGCGGGGACCGGCAAGACCTACCTGGCCATGGCCGCCGCTCTCGATGCCTTCCAGTCCGGTGCCGCCGAGAAGATGATCTTCACCCGCCCGGCAGTCGAGGCGGGGGAAGCACTCGGTTTCCTGCCGGGCGATCTGCAGGAGAAAATCCTCCCCTACCTGCGCCCACTCTACGACGCACTGTACGATATGGTCGGGGTCGAGGAAACGCAGCGGATGATGGAGAAACACCAGATCGAGATCGCACCGCTTGCCTACATGCGCGGTCGCACGCTCTCGCGGGCCTTCGTGATCCTCGACGAAGCCCAGAATACGACGCCGGAGCAGATGATGATGTTCCTCACACGCCTGGGAGACGATTCAAAGATGGTGATCACAGGAGATATCACACAGGTGGATCTGCCGCGCTCGAAAAAGTCGGGCCTGAAGCAGGCCATCGGCATCCTCGCGGACGTGCCCGGGGTGTCTGTTTTTGAGTTCGACGGGGTGGATGTTGTGCGGCACCCTCTGGTTCAACGTATCATAGAAGCCTACGAACGCCGGAGCGAAGAGACTCACCCGGTCTCCTACGTCTGAGACCGCTTCTCCGGTCCTCCCCCCCGAAATCCGCCACGATGGCCCCTTTTTTCAAGATCAGGAAAGACCGCACCCGGACCCCGCTGCAACGCCGCCGCGGAGCCGGCAGCCGCGCCGTCGCCCCGCTGTCGGGACGGGCGGCCTTCTTCTGGTTCGTGGGGTTCGCGGTCTTCACCGCCGCCATCGTTCTCGTGGCGTTCGCCGGTCTGTCGCAGAGCGATCCACGCATCTCGCGCGACCAGATCGCCCCCGAACGGGTGGTGGCGGACTTCGGCTTCACCTACGAGAGCGAGGTGCTTACGGAACGTCGGCGCGCTCTCGCACGGGAGAGGATTCCGCCCTCCTACTCCATCGACACCACGTTCTTTGACGAGTTCTCGCGTGCCCTGACCGCCCTGGAGTTCGATTTCGCGGAATTCGAGGAATCGCTCGCCGATCTCGCACCGGAGGAGAAAACCAGGGCGACCACCGGTTTCGTGGAAGGCTTCCTGGCGGAGCGTAATCTCAAACTGCCGGTCAAACCAACTGTCCGGTTTCTCCTGGACACGTCCCCCGCCCAGCGGAACCGTATCCTCCAGGCCGGCCTGGAAGCATTGGCGAGCATCTACCGCAACGGCATCGTGGCGGAGGACGACCCCCACTTTCTCGGAATCGGCAGTTTCAACCTTGTCCCGGTCGAGACCGGAGACGGCGGCACGACCCGGGTGGAAATCCAGCGCACCTACGATGCCAAAGTGGCACTGCGCAACGAGCTGGCGGGGCTAGGCACCGGAGAAGCGATCTTCGACTCCCTGTACGCGACCCTCGGTGCGGGAGTGCGCCCCAACCTCGAATTCGATGCCGAGGCGACCCGGGAACGGCGCGATGAAGCGGCCCGGCAGGTCGAGCCGGTCACGGTGCGCATCCCCGAAGGGGAGACCTTGATCGAGCCCGGGGTGGCCGTCTCGCCCCTGGCCTTTGAAAAGCTCGTGCGCTACCGCCAGGACCAGACCTCCCGCGCGGCAAACCGGTTCTTCTTCGATCCCGTTTTCCAGCAACGCACACTGCTGGCCCTGATGATCCTTCTGGTGGCAGTTCTGGCCCTGCAGCTGGCCCTTCCGGGGCTCGCCCGCGACCCGCGGCGGCTCGGAACCATCGCCCTTCTGGTGCTCGCAAACGTAGCCTTGTTCCGGGTCATGCTGCAGATCGGTTACTCGGACCTCTTCGGCGGCGACCACCGTCTGCTGAGCACCCTCCCCTATGCCGCACCGGTCGCATTCAGCCCCCTCACCGCGGGCATCCTTCTCGGACCGCTGGCCGGGGCACTGGTGGGATTCGTCATCGCCGGGATTTTTGCAGTGATGCTGGGAGAGGCCGCCTTCCTCTTTCTGGCCGGGATCATTTCGATCCTGGTCGGAATCTTCCTCTGCCACAACATCCGCTTGCGGACCAACGTGGTGCGCGCATCGTTCTTCACCGGGGTGACGCTCGCCGCCTTCATCCTGCTCCACGGTGCCCTGCTCGACACCGGCCTTCCGACCATGGGCCGCCAGATCGCAGCCGCCCTGATCTCCGCATCCGTTACCGGGGTCGCAATCCTCGGCTTTCTCCCGCTACTGGAAAAACTGTTCCAGTACACGACCGACATTACCCTGCTCGAATTCACCGACTTCAACCACCCCCTGTTGCGGCGGATGCAGGTGGAGGCACCCGGCACCTACCACCATAGTCTGATGGTGGCCAGCTTGTCGGAAAACGCCGCAGCCGAGATCGGTGCCAACCCCCTCGCCTGCCGTGCCTGCGCGCTTTTCCACGACATCGGGAAGATGGTCAAGCCGGAGTATTTCACCGAGAACCAGCAGTCGGGCCGGAATCCGCTGATCGAGCAAAAACCCTCCATGAGCGCGGTGATCATCAAGCGCCACGTCAAGGAGGGGGAGGAGATGGCCCGCCGCCACAAGCTCCCCCGCATCTTCATCGATGTGATCCGCCAACACCACGGCACCTCGCTGATCCAGTACTTCTACCGCGAGGCACTCAACCGGAGCGAACGCGACCAACTCCCCCTGTTCTCCAACGTGCGTGGAGAGACGGTGGAGGAGGACACCTACCGGTACTCCGGCCCCAAGCCGAACTTCGTGGAGAGTGCCATCATCTTTTTCGCCGACTCCATCGAAGCCGCCAGCCGCTCCCTCAAGAAGGTGAATTCCCAAAGCGTGGACGAGCTTCTCGACAAAATCTTCCAGGACCGGATCGAAGACGGCCAGCTCGACGAGTGCCCGCTGACTCTCCAGCAGGTCGCCCTCATCAAGAAAAGTTTCAGCCGCACCCTCCTCAACAGCCTCCACTCCCGCATCGCCTACCCGGACGACGGTAAGGAAGCGAAAAGCACCGCCACTCCGGCAGAAGAACGACCCGCCGCTTCGGAACCCGACCCCGACCCCGACGATGCCCGCCAGGGAGATCCAGATATCCAGCAGGTGTGAGGCCCTGCGGTTCGATCCGGGTGCGGTTCGCTCCTGGCTCCTTTCCCTCGATTCGTCGCCGTTCGTCCTGCCGGTCGGCGATCTCTCGATCGTGTTCTTCACCGACACGGAGATGGGCGACATCCACGGCACCTACCTCGGCGACCCCTCCCCCACGGACGTCATCACTTTTCCCGGCGATCCCGACTTCCAGGAGGCGGGGGAAATCTGCGTGGGTGCCGAGCGTGCCCGCGACGTCCACGCCGCCCACGGGCTTTCGCTTTCTGCGGAGATTCTCCTCTATCTGGCACACGGATGGCTTCACCTCGCCGGATATGACGACCGTTCCGACGAAGACCGCACCGCCATGCGGACCGCCGAGCAGGAGGCTCTCCGGCACGCCTCCGGGCAGGTGCCTGCGCCCGTTTTCGAATGGATTGCCTGACCGGCACAACCGCCCATACTCTCACCGACCATGCTGAGAAATCTCCGCAACGCCTTTTTCACTGGCCTCGTCCTCCTGCTTCCGCTGGGGGTCACCTACATCGTCGTCAACTTCATCATCGTCAAGGTGGGGGTGCCCGCCAGCGAGGTGTTTTTCTGGTACGTCGATGAGAACCTCCGCAGTGCGGCCCTGCTCAACACCATTCTCAACGTTCTGTCCCTGTTCGCGCTGATCGTGTTCATCATCGGGCTCGGGCTTCTGTCGCGCTACGTTTTTGGTCGGCTCGTGATCTCCACGCTGGAACGGCTCCTCGACCGGCTGCCGTTTGTCAATACCGTGTACCGCACGGTCAAGCAAATCGTGGACACCTTCAGCCAGCAGCAAAAGGCGGTCTTCCAGGAAGTGGTGTTGGTCGAATACCCACGCAAGGGCTCATGGGTCCTCGGCTTCCGCACCAGCGAAAGCAAGGGCGAGGTGCAGGCCAAGACAGGGCGGCACCTGTCCAACATCTTCGTGCCGACCACTCCCAATCCCACCAGCGGCTTCCTTCTGATGATCCCCACCGAAGAGATCATCCCGCTGGAAATGACAGTGGCCGAGGGCATGAAGGTCATCATTTCCGGCGGTGCCGTCTCCCCGGAATACCTGCCAAAGAGTGACCGCGAGAAGACTCAGCTGAAGGAACCCAGTCCCCACCCGATCGCGGAAAACAAGATCATTCCGCTCCAGGAAGAGTAGCCGGGGGATTCTATCCCCCGATCCTCCCCTTGTTTCCGCCTTTCCTTTCGTTTGTCCTTGGCCCGCCCGCATGGACGGATTAGGTTTCCCGCTTCGTATCAATGGACAAGCCCCTGAAGTATCTCCTCCCGGAATCGGAAATGCCGCGGCACTGGTACAACCTTGCCGCCGACCTGCCCTCCCCTCCGGACCCTCCCCTGAACCCGGCGACACTGCAACCCGCCACCCCGGAAGAGCTGGGCGCGATTTTCCCGGAACCCATCATCGAGCAGGAAATGTCCCTGGAGAGGGATATCCCCATTCCCGAGCCCGTCCTCGACATCCTCCGCCTCTGGCGGCCCAGCCCTCTTTTCCGGGCGCGAAGACTGGAGATGGCACTGGATACTCCTGCGAAAATCTTTTACAAATACGAGGGTGTCAGCCCGACCGGCTCCCACAAACCCAACAGTGCCGTCGCTCAGGCCTATTACAACTCGATATCCGGCACCAAACGCATCACCACCGAAACCGGTGCCGGCCAGTGGGGTTCCTCCCTCGCCTTCGCCTGCGCGCAGTTTGGCATCGAGTGCAAGGTGTACATGGTCCGTTGCTCCTTTGAGCAGAAACCCTACCGCGCCGCCTTGATGGAGACTTTCGATGCCACCGTGCTGCCAAGTCCTTCCCGGGAGACCGCCGCCGGGCGCGACGTACTCGCCCGCGATCCCGACTGCACCGGCTCCCTGGGTATCGCAATCGCCGAGGCCGTGGAAGAAGCCGTCGGTCGTGAGGATACGTGCTACGCCCTCGGAAGCGTTCTCAACCACGTGTTGCTCCACCAGTCACTCATCGGGCTCGAGGCCTTGAAACAACTGGAGAAGGCCGACGCCCGGCCCGACGTGATCGTCGGCTGCACGGGCGGCGGTTCCAATTTCGCCGGCATCTCCTTCCCTTTCCTGGGCGAAAAACTGCGCGGCGGACCGGACGTGCGCCTCGTGGCCGTCGAGCCCTCCGCTTGTCCCTCCCTTACCCGGGGACGCTACGCGTACGACTACGGGGATTCCGCTAAGCTGACTCCTCTGGTCAAGATGCATACCCTGGGTAGTTCCTTCGTTCCGCCCGGCTTCCATTCGGGCGGACTCCGCTATCATGGCATGGCCCCCCTGGTTTCCAAAGTGGTCGCCTCCGAACTTTGCGAGGCCCGCAACGTCCAGCAACTGGAGTGTTTCAAGGCCGGCGTCACCATCGCCAGAGCCGAAGGTATCCTCCCCGCCCCGGAAGCAACCCATGCCGTGGCCGCGGCTATCCAGGAGGCCATCCGCTGCAAGGAGGAGGGCCGCCAGGAGACCATCCTCTTCAACCTCTGCGGCCACGGCCATTTCGATATGCAGGCCTACATCAACTATCACGCCGGAAAACTAAGCGACTACGAATACCCGGAGAGCGAAATCGCCATGGCCCTCGCCGGTCTCCCCACCGTATGATGAACCGTCGGTTCGGGAGGTGGTGAACGTCCGCATGGGTGCGATCACGAGGTCCCGCAAGACCGAACGATCCCGATCCGGCTTCCGGCGACATTCGGCCGTCCTTCACCGTCTTCCGACGAGGCTTCCCGTTTCCAAAATCACCGGCGGCCCACCCGCATGAGGGCCGGGCCCCGACGGTCCAGTTCTTTCTCGCTCCCCGCCCGGCGCGGGTCGATGCGGTTCAGGTAGGCGTGGAAGCGCGGCGAGTGGTCCAGATGGCGGAGATGGGCCAGCTCGTGGAGGATGACCGAGTCGCGCACCGTTGTCGGAAGGAGTAGCAACCGCCAGTTCAGGGAAATGGTACCGGTGCGCGAACAGGACCCCCAGCGGCTGCGCTGGTCCCGGACCACCGTGCGGGCCGGATTGAGGCCGTGTTCGGCGGCCAGTTCCAGGGTGCGGGCGGAAAGAGCTTCCGAGGCCACTTTTCTCACCAAAGCCACGAGTCCTTCTTCAAAGCCACCGCGGGGGCCGACCTGGAGCAATCCCTCGCGCCGCCTTTCATCGAGTATCCACAGCGACCGACCCGCCGAAACACGGCGAATTTCCACCCGGACTCCCTCGTCCCCGACAGAGAGAAAGGGGTGCTCGGAAAGATACCCGGAGAGGGTCCGCACGGGTGCGAGACGGGCCGCCTGTATCGCAATCCAGTCCCGGTTGGCGGCCACAAACTTTCGGGCCTCCTCGGCACGGCAGTTCCAGGGAACCGCTACCACGAGGCGGTTCGAATAGTCGAACGCCATCCGCAACCGCCGCAGGCCTTTCCGGCGTTCGTAAACGATCTCCAGGCTGGATACGACCGTAGCGGGTCCGCCGGGGGTGCTCCCGCTCGCCGCGAAATCAGTCTGCTCCATCCTCCGCGGTCCTTTCCTGCGTCTCCCGCAGAATCTCGATCAGACGGGGGATCATGCCTCCGAAGGAACCGTTGGTGAAAACCACGGTCAGAACCCCGCCCTCTCCACGCAGTCCTTCCAAAAATGCTTCGGGAAGCTCCTCAACTGCCGGGCAAAGACGGCATTCGACCCCGCTCGCGGCAAGCTGCGCCGCAACACCGCGTGGGTCCAGGCGTTCCGCCTCGGGCACGCTTCCGGCACGGTGGACGGGGGCCAGAGAGACCCGGTCCGCGCCGGCCAAAGCCGCCACCAAAGCATCGGCAAGACGGTTGGTCCGCATGGTGTTGCTGTGGGGTTCCACCATGGCGTGGATGCGCCAGCCGGGATATCCCTCCCGCAAGGCCTCAAGGGCCGCGCCAAGGGCGGTCGGGTGATGCCCGAAATCCTCCATCAGAATCCGGTTCCGGTCCCGGAAAAGAATCTCCTGACGGCGCTTGAGTCCCTTGAAGCCGGAAAGATCCACGATTTCCGGGGACGACAGCCCTGGGACCAGAAGTCTTGCGCCCAGAACCGCCCCGGCCAGGTTCCGCGCATTGAAGGCACCGGACAGAGCGGTCCGGATACGGAAGGAAGCAAGCCCCTCGACCGAACTTTCAACGGCCACCGATCCGGACCCCGGACGGGATACCCCGAAATCATTGCGCGGTCCTTCCCCGAAGCTGAGACAGCGCGCCCAGGGGACAGGGAGAATCGCGCTCAAGGCAGGATCGTCCCCGTTGAAGAGAATCGTCCCGTCGCCCGGCACCAGCGCGAGTGCCTGGCGGAAGGCCCGCTGAACGTCGGCCGTGTCGCGATAGATATCCGCGTGGTCAAACTCGAGGTTGTTCAGCAGCAGAACCTGCGGACGATAGTGGACGAACTTCGCCCGCTTGTCGAAAAACGCGGAATCGTATTCGTCGCCCTCGATGACGAAGAACCGGTCATCCCGCGAAAAGGTGAGCGCGGGCGAGCCGTCGGCCAACACGCCGCCCACAAACCACCCGGCATTGCATCCGGCGTCCCGGAGGACCTGGGCGGCGGCGGCGGAAGTGGTCGATTTCCCATGGGTACCCGCCACCACGAGGTTCGCGGTCCGCGCAAGAACAGTTTCCCCGAGAAAAGCGGGAAACGAGACCATGCGCGAGGATGGACGGCACATGAGTGCTTCCAACTGCCGATGCCCGCGAGAGACAGCGTTGCCGACAATGAACAGAGCACCCTCCCATTTTTCCAGAACCCCGGTATCCTCAGGGGAATCGACGGAGATCCCCGCAGCCTCCAACAGGCTGGAGATCGGCGGATACGCTCCACGGTCCGAACCGCCGACCCGCCACCCGCCCCGGGCCAGGGCAACCGCAAGGTTCCCCATCGCGGTCCCGGCAATACCCAGAAAATATGCCTTCTGGCCAACTGCTGTCATCAGAAAGGGGAAACCATTTCGCCGACACTCTCAATGAATCCGGGCAACGGTCGAAATAGGAACACCACTGCTTCCACCCCGCGTCCGAATCGATGCTTCAAAGCCTCATCAACCAGTCGGCCAGAGTCGGGAACAGTCCGATCCCGATCGACAGGGCCGAGAGTCCGCCCAGGGTAGCGGCGTCGAGAGCCGTCATCGCCACGGGATTGCGCTCCTCCGGTCCCCCGGTGGCCGATTCCCCGGAGGGACTGCGCCAGACGCGGAAAACCGCTTCCCGAATCCAGCCGAAGTAGTAGTAGATCGAAAGCACCACACCGACCACCGAAACCGCGAGCAACCCGTAAAGTCCCGCCTGGAAAGCGGCGAGGAAGATCAGCAGCTTTCCGATGAAACCACCCAAGGGAGGAATCCCCGCCAGACTGCCGAGACCGACGGTCAACACACCCGCCAGGAAGGGCTGGCGACGACCGAGGTCCTCGTAGTGGTCCAGCTCCTGGTCGGCATCGTCGTCGCCGGCCATCCGCGCCATCACACCGAAAACGCCATAGGAAGCCAACAGATAGGTGACCAGATAAAAGATAACAGCGTAAACGGCCCACGGAACGCTCATGGCAGCCACGATCCCCACGAGCAGGTAACCTGCGTGCGCGATCCCGGAAAGTCCCATGAGTCGCTTGACGTTCCGCTGCGGCAAGGCGGTCAGGTTGCCGAAGAGGATAGTCAGGACGGCGACCGTGGAAAGGAGGGGTACCAGAAAACCGTCCAGTGCGGCGAAAGGCCCGGTCACCAGGAGCAGCAACACGACCACTCCGGCAGCCTTCGACGAAACGGCAAGAAATGCCGCCACCGGAGTCGGAGCACCATGGTACACATCGGGTATCCAGATCTGGAACGGAACGGCCCCCACTTTGAAGGCAATCCCGCCGAGAACCATGGCGGTGCCCGCGAGGACCAGGGGATGACCGGGATTCGCGGCGATGAAGCCCGCCAGGGCGTCGAAGTTGAGCGGATCGGCGACATGCCCCGGCAGTGCAGGGTTCCCCGCTGCACCGTACAAGAGGACGATGCCGAAAAGGAGAATGGCCGAACTCAACGCTCCTAGCACCAGATACTTCAGACCGGCTTCGAGCGAAAAGGGAATCTTCCGGCAGTACGCCACCAAAATGTAGAATCCAACAGTTACCGTTTCCAGAGCTACGAAAAAGAGCAGAAACTGGTTACTCTGCACGAGCACCATCATTCCCACCGTCACAAGAAGGGAGATCGCCAGGAACTCGGTCCGGGGCAGATCGTGGCGTTTCAAGTAAGTGGTGGCCAGATAACCGGTCAGCAGCGATCCGACCACGAAAAACAATCTCATGACCTCCGTGACGGGCCCCTGGCGCAAGGTATTTGCGAACGCGGTCCGCACCTCGGTCGGAAACCCGTCCACATATCCCAGAAC
>CAYVUQ010000001.1:26389-27733 GCA_964454915.1 uncultured Puniceicoccaceae bacterium | reverse complement strand
GCGCTGCACCGTGTGCATAGGGTGTCGGCCCGAGCGATCAGGATCATAAGCCGCATTCATCCCGGCCAGAATCTGATTGCCGTGAAACAGTTCGTAGTGCTCAAACGTCTCTCCCGCCTGCACCTTCGTGAAACTGAGTGTTGCCGAACCTGGCCTCCCGTCAATCTCGGCCAGTTCGACGCGCGGAGCTACGATCTTCATCTCACAGGCTATTTCATATGCGATTTTCTCTGCCCAATGTTGTCCCGTGCCTGGCGTCGGAAACTTGAATAGCCAATCCCGCTTGTGGGGATCATTCGGATTGCGAAACCAGAACTTTTCCTTGCTCCCCATCTGCTCGGATTCGAGTACCCAGTCGGGGTGAACGTGGAGAGTCGGAAATCGAACGCTATCCATCCGCTTGCCTCCCTATATCTCTTTCGCTTCGGCCGTGGTCCGCAGTTCATCGAGCAGTTCGCGGGGGATGCGGACGGACATGTTCCTCGATTGGACTGTGGTGTTGGCGACGCTGCCAAGATCGAACTCTTCCAGGGCCGTGCGGACGATCTCGCCGAGCGATCTGGCTCCGCTGCGCTCCTTGAAGGTTTGAAGGCGGGCGAACAAGTCGGCTTCGGTCTCCGAGGTGAGGGGTGGTTTCGAGGATGGCGGGGATGGCATGGATAACAGGAGGTCGATCCTGCTTCAGGAACCTTTTCGATTGACGACGATTTCCCGCGGCCAGGCGGCCGGGGAGAGGTCGAGAAGGTAGGCCACGGTGGCCGCGATGTCCTCGGGGGTGATGTAGTCTGGCCCGGATACTCCGGTCATGGGTGTGGAGACCATGGCAGGACAAACCGCTGCCGCACGGATGCCGTTTTCCGCACCCTCATCGGCCAGTGCGCGGGTGAGTCCGTTCATGGCATGTTTCGATACCACTGTTTCCTCCGGTGACGATCGCTGTTTGTTTCGTGTCTGACATGCCTAATGACTAACCAGGCGACCACGAGTCCGCAAGATCGACAGGGGAAGAATCGCCCCGAAACGACAAGCTCCGACCCCACCGTCCGGCCCGCTCCGGCTGTTGCGGTGAAGCGACAGCCGGAGTGGGCGTTTGCCGGGTACCATTACGGAAAACGTCTTGTCGTACCCGGTCGGGCGGGGGGAATCGTTTACTCAGGCTTGCGTCGGCGCAGGTGCGGGAGTGGGGACGGGAGCGGGGAAAGGAGCCACCTTTTTGGCAACGCCTTTCACTGCCTTTTTCGTCGTCTTCTTTACGGCTTTTTTGGCAGCGCGCTTAACGGTCTTTTTGGATGCAGCTTTCTTCGTGGCCCGCTTGGTTGTTTTCTTAACGAGACCGGCTTCGGC
>CAYVUQ010000001.1:0-26379 GCA_964454915.1 uncultured Puniceicoccaceae bacterium | reverse complement strand
GCCTTGAACTTCTGCACGGTGGCCAACGATTTTCCGATGGCTGCGGCTACTTCGGCTCCGGTCTTGCCTTCCTTGAAGAGATGGATCGCCTTCGTGCGTTCCGCCGGAGTGGTGTGGGCGCGGCTGCCTTTGGAAGCCTTTTTGGCCGCTCGCTTCACTGCTTTCCTGGCGACCTTCTTTTTGGGCTTTGAACCTGTCATGGTTCCGGCGGCTTCGAGGAATCGATCAAGGTCTTCGAAGCTTCCGAAACCATTCTTATGAAGGTCCTCCAAGAGCTTGTCGCGCTTCTCCGCGAGTTTCTCGGCAGTCTTCTTGCCTTGTTCGATTTGAGAGATGAGATTTGCTATATTTGTAGTCATCGGAGTCTTAATCGTCCCTATTCACCGAAAATGCAAGTAAATAAATACATTGTTTTTTTAATAGTTTCCATTCTGGAGAGCACTTATGGAAGTGGAAACACACTTCGTCGGGTGCAGCGTGGATAACTGATCTTCCAGTTTGTTCGATTCGGACAGGTTTTCCCTGTGCCACCGGTGCCGATTGCCGTGTCTGTCCTGGTAACAAACTGACGGCACAATTGCTCAATCGGTTTCAGGAAGACCTTGATTCGGGCAATGCGCGCGAAGTGATTTCCTCGGAAAGCCAGTCAATGAATTCGGCGACGGTGGGATTCTCGGGAGCACCCGGGCGGACACGACTGCGTAGCGATACTTTCCCTTCCTCCTTCTCGCGTTTGCCCAAAACGAGCATATGGGGGACTTTGTCAGTCTCGGCCCGGCGGATCTTGGCACCGAGTTTATCGGCGTGCAGGTCCTCGCCGACCCGGAAGCCCTTTGACCGGAGTTTCGCGGCGATCCCGTTGGAATATGAGACGAGGTCGTCGTTCATGGGCAAGAGGCGCACCTGCTCCGGTGCCAGCCAGGTTGGAAAGTTTCCGGCGAAGTGTTCGATCAACACACCGGTGAACCGCTCCAGGGAACCGAAGGGTGCGCGGTGGATCATGACCGGACGGTGCTTGCGGTTGTCCGCACCGACGTAGTGCAGGTCGAAACGCTCGGGCAGATTGTAATCAACCTGGACGGTGCCCAGCTGCCATTCGCGACCGATGACATCCTCCACCACAAAATCGATTTTCGGTCCGTAGAAGGCTGCCTCGCCGGTTTCGACGGTGTAATCGACCCCGATGCCCTTGACCGCCTCCTTGAGCGCGGCCTCGGCTTTGTCCCAGTTTTCCTCGCTGCCGGTGTATTTCCCGGAGGCGGGATCGCGCAGCCCGAGCCGGACGCGGTAGTCATTCATCCCGAGGGAGACGAAGACGTCGCGGACGAGATCGAGGCAGCCCCGGATTTCGGCATCGAGCTGATACGGAGTGCAAAAGATGTGTGCGTCGTCCTGGGTGAATCCACGCACGCGGGTCAATCCGTTGAGCTCCCCGGATTGCTCCCAGCGGTACACGGTACCAAATTCGGCCAGGCGGACCGGCAGGTCGCGGTAGGAGTGGGGCTGCCCGTCGAAGATGCGGATGTGCATCGGGCAGTTCATGGGCTTGAGGAGGTAGCCGTCGGCCTCGCCTTTTGCCAGGCGGTTGGACAGCTCGGCGCAGGAGCAGCCCTCTCCTGCCAGGTGTTCAAGCTCGTCATGCTCCAGAATGGGGGAGAACTGGCTGTCCCGGTAGTAGGGGAAGTGGCCCGAGGTGCGGTACAGGCCGAGTTTTCCGATGTGCGGGGTGAAGACCTGTTGATAGCCCTGTTCGGCCAGCTTGCCACTGATGAATGTTTGCAGCTCCTGGCGGATCACGGCTCCGGCGGGGGTCCAGAGCACCAGGCCCTGGCCGACCTCGTCGTCGATCTGGAACAGGCGCATGTCGCGACCGATCCTGCGGTGGTCGCGGGCGCGGGCCTCTTCGAGGCGTTGGAGGTGTTCGGCCAATTCCTCCCTGGTGGGAAAGGCTGTGCCATAGACACGTTGCAGTTGTTTGTTCTTTTCGTCGCCGCGGTGGTAGGCACCGGCTACATGGAGGAGTTTGAAGGCTTTGATTCGTTTGGTGTAATCGACGTGGGTGCCGGCGCAAAGGTCGGTGAACTCGCCGTTGCGGTAGAAGGAGATGGGCTCGCCTTCGGGGATGTCGGCCAGGCGACCGAGTTTGTAGCGTTCCTGGCCGATCTCGCGGATCAGCTTTTCGGCCTCGTCCCGCTCCAGCTCGAACCGCTCGAAGCGTTGGTTCTCTTTGGTGATCTTCTTCATCTCGGCCTCGATCTTTTCCAGGTCTTCGGCAGTCAGTGTCCGTTCCAAATCGAGGTCGTAGTAGAAGCCGTCCCTGGTCGGCGGGCCGATGTCGAGCAGGGCGTCGGGGAACAGGCGTAGTACCGCCGCTGCCAGCACGTGGGCACTGGAGTGGCGGAGTTCATCCAATGGTGTCATCTCGGACATCCCTCCATTCTCCACCACGGACTCCCATCGACCGCAATGCTGAAAACGCATCGGGCCGCGCCGGGGACGTCGGTGTTTTCATGCGGCGGCTGAACGCCGCATGGAAACAAATTTGAGATCAAATATCCGGGATTTGAAATTAACTACGGGAAATCAATTACTTACAAGAGCCAATAAAGATACCGTTCGGACCGGGGGGTGTCGGCCACGGCGGACAGGAATGTCCGCCCTCCGGAGGCGGGACATTCCTGTCCCGCGGTTTGTGGGTTGGGGCTTCGCGGGCGGGGTTCGTCATCGGCTTTCCTCCTGCGCTACGGGTTCGGAGCGCAAGTGGCGGGGTACAATTACCGGGCGCGGCCCCCGAGTGCATTTGCCGATTGAGTTTGCTCCGGGCACTGCTACAATATCAGCCATCACGTGGAGAAATCGCTTCAGATTCTTTTGGTCGAGGACGATCCGCTGGCGGCCAAGCTGGTGCGGTTGATCCTTGGGAAGGGTCGTGGCCTGGAGTCGCGGACGACCCATGTCACGAGCATGGCTTCGGCTTTGAACGAACTCGAAAGGCACAGCTTCGACGTGGTTCTGTTGGACTTGAACCTTCCCGATAGCACCATGGAGGAGACGCTCGACCGCTGCATGGAGATCGCCACAGCGAATCCGGTCATCGTGCTGACTGGCAACGACAGCGAAGAGACGGGTGTGCGCGCCGTTCAGTTGGGTGCGCAGGATTATTTGGTCAAGGGGGAGTACAACGACCGCATCCTGCTCCGCTCCCTTCGCTACGCCCGGGAGAGACACCGTATGTGGTCCACCCTGCGTCGGCTTTCGGTGATCGACGAATTGTCCGGCCTCTACAATCGGCGCGGGTTCTTTGCGGTGGTGGAAAAACAGTTTGAGGAGATCGTATCCGAGAACGGGCGGTCGGCTCTGCTTTTCTACTTCGACCTGGACGAATTCAAACAGGTCAACGATACCTACGGCCACGAAGCCGGCGACGCGGCTTTGCTTGCGTTTTCCGATATCCTGAAGGCGACGTTTGACCGGGAGGATGCCGTTGCCCGGGTCGGCGGCGACGAGTTTGTGGCCTTCGTCGGATGCGAAGGCGATGGAGATCCCGAAAGCATCACCCGTGCTTTTGAGGCTGGCCTGGAGCGTTTCAACAACGAGGAAAAACTGCCTTTTCCGATCAAATCGAGTTACGGGTACCGCCGGGTTGAAGCGAAAGAGAAGGCATCACTGGACGAGGCCCTGAGCGATGCCGACGCACGCCTCTACGAACAGAAACGAGCCAAAAAGGCGGCCGCCCGGAACTGATAGACTGTGGAATCGTCACGACATCCCCAATCTCCCGAGGAGGACGTTGCCGACAAGAATCGTATCGAACGCCAGTCACTCCGCGCATTGCATACCCTGTGTTCCCTGGGCGATGCCTCCTTCGCCCTCCACCTGGAACGCACCGCTGACCTGGCCCGCTCACTGGCTGAGGCCGCCGGGCTCGACAAAAGAACCGCCGAACGTGTGTGGTTTGGCGGACTTGTGCACGACATCGGAAAGGCGGGGATCGATCCAATGGTCCTGGGCAAAACAGACCCGCTTGATCACGGCGAAACGGAAATGGTGCGGGGGCACACCGCGTTCGGCCAGGGCGTCCTTGCCCGGGTGGACAGCGACCTCTACCGAACCGCCGCCGAAGTGGCACTGTCCCACCACGAGCGTTGGGACGGTGGCGGATATCCGGAAGGTTTGGCGGGAGAAGACATCCCGCTCTCCGCACGGATCGTCGCCATCGCCGATGTTTTCGACTGTATCACGTCGGGGCGTCCCTACAGTCCGGCCCGCTCGTTCGCCGAGGCCGAGGAGGAACTCCGGCTCAACGCCGGAAGCCAGTTCGATCCGCATCTGGTCGAGCTGTTCCTGAGCAAAGTCCTGCCGCATGTCCCTGCCGATTGACGCCCGGCGCGACGCGATACTGGAAGCTTTCGCCCCGCCCGGTCTGGCCGTGGTCATCGCCCCGCCGGGCACCGGAAAATCGACCCGTGTTCCGGTCTTTCTGGCCGGAGACAAACCTTCCCGGCGGGTGGTCTGCGTGGAACCGCGCCGGATCGCCGCCCGTTCGCTGGCGCACCGGGTGGCCGAGGCGATGGGTGAGTCGCCCGGCGGTACGGTCGGCTACCGGGTTCGTTTCGATAACCGGGTCTCGCGCGACACGCGCGTGGAGTTTGTCTCGCGCGGCGTGTTTCTCCGCGAGATTCTGGCTGATCGGACAGCCATCGGGAGTTACCACGCCATCCTTCTCGACGAGTTTCATGAGAGGCAACTGGAGACAGACTGGATTTTTGCGGAGCTGCTGCGGCGACGCACGGACTTCCCCGATTTGCGGGTCGGGGTTCTCTCCGCCACTCTCGACCCCTCTCCCCTGCAAAAGCTGTGGAGCGGAGCCCGAACCGTGGAACTGGAGTCGCCCCTGTATCCGGTCGAGGTGCGCTACAGCCCGAAGCCGACCCGTTTCGAGGAGCGCACCGCTGCCGCCCGGGCGGCCGACGCCGTGGTCGGTCTGGTCCGTGAGGGTGTTCCGGGCGACGCCCTCGTCTTCCTGCCCGGTTACCGGGAGGTCCGCGAGGCAGTTGCGCGCCTGCGGGAGCATCCGGTGTTGCGCGGGCGCGACATCCTGCCCCTGACGGGCGAGCAGTCCCCGACCGAGCAGGATGGTGCCATCCGTTCGGGTGCCCGCCCGCGGGTGGTCGTGGCCACCAATCTGGCGGAAAGTTCGTTGACGGTGGAGGGTGTGCGCATGGTGGTCGATGCGGGACTCGCCCGTCGTATGGATTTCGATGCCGCCCGGGGGCTCAATGCTCTTCGGACCGTCCGCATCTCCCTTTTCTCGGTGCGCCAGCGCACCGGGCGGGCCGGGCGGATCGGCGAGGGGATTGCGGTCCGGCTCTGGTCGCAGGGGGAGGAGCGCGACCTGTCGGAGGAGGAATCACCCGAGTGCCAGCGCCTCGAATTGTCTGAGTGGCTGTTGCGGGTGTTGGCCGATGGTGGCGATCCCGGTGCCTTCCCCTGGATCGATTCCCCGCCCGAAGCCCACTTGCGCCAGGCTGCGAACCTGTTGGACGAGTTGGGAGCGACCGCCGATGGAGCCCTTACCGGTCTCGGTCGCCAGTTGGCCTCATTTCCCGTGCATCCCCGCTTCGGTGCGGTTTTCGTCGAAGCCGCGGCGCGTGGGGTGGCTCCGTTGGCGGCGCGCCTGGCGGCGCTCGCCGAGGAAGACCGTCTCCTCACGCCGGGTGGAGAAGCCGAGGAACGTTGCGCGGGGCGTGGAGACACGGCGGACTTCGAGGCGGATTTCCGCTTTCTGGAACTCGTCGAATCGGGGCGGGCCGCCGAGAGTGGCAAAGGAGCGCGTACGGGTGTAGCCAGGCAGGTCCTGCGACAGGCCGCCCGGTTGGCTGCGAGCCTGCCCCCCGGAGTGGATGCCGACCGGGAGGAAAGCATCGAACGACTCCGTCGAGCCTGTCTCGCCGGGTTCCCGGACCGTGTGGCCAGGCGGATCGACCGGGGAACCGCGACGTATCTCGGGCGGGACGGAGCCTCGGCGCGTCTGGATCGCAATTGCCGTTTTACTCCCGGTGAGTGGATTCTGGCTCTCGAAAAGCGCGAGATCGTGGTCAAGGGCGTCCGCACCGCCCTTATGGGGTCGGTCGTCGATCTCGACGGAACGTGGATACAGGAGGCGTTGGCAGACCGTTTGGTGGTGGAGCGGGGCGTGTTCGAGGATCCGTCGGGGCGGGTGCTTCGGCAGGAGATCACGAGGCTCGGGGCCATTGAGTTGGGCCGGGAGACTCTCGGTCCCGCTTCGGATTCGGACCGGGCCGCCCACTTCGCCGCCGAGGCACTGGCCGGTCGCATCCCCATGCGGAAGTGGACACCAGCGGTCGATGCCTGGCTGGCCCGGGCGGAATGCCTGCGCCGGTCATTTCCGGAGTGGGAGGTCCCCGCCTTCGACGACGAGGCGAAAAGAACTGTCCTGGAATACCTGGCACTCGGTACGGGCACCGCGAAGGAATTCCGCAACGCCGAGGTTCTTCCCACTCTCCAGGAATGGCTCGGACCGGAGTGGTGTGGTGCCCTGGAGGAGATGGTGCCTCCTGCTCTCGACTTGCCGGGTCGCAGGCGTCCTGTTCCCGTGGACTACGGGGACCCCTTGCGCCCGCGTATCTCCCTCCGTATCCAGGAGGCACTGCGGTTGGACACCCACCCGTCGATCGCATCTGGTCGGCTGCGGCTGACCCTGGAGCTTCTCGCTCCGAACCAGCGGCCGGTGCAGGTGACGGACGACCTGGATGCTTTCTGGACCACCAGCTACCCCGCGATCCGCAAGGATCTGCGCGGGCGTTATCCCAAGCACGACTGGCCTGAATTCTAGGCGGGATGCAGGATGTTCCAGAGTGCGCGGCAGTGCTCCAGAGTCGTTTTCAACTCGTCCGGGGCGAGTGCCTGCTTGGGGTCGTCGCCGATCCCTTGTCCCGGCCGGGTGTGCGCTTCGAGCAGGAGACCGTCGGCACCATAGGCGATGGCCGCCAGCGAGGCGGCCTGGACATAGGTGGCCCGTCCGGTCGAGTGCGACGGGTCGCAGACCACGGGTGCCCAGGTCCGTTCCTTGAGGAGAGGGGTTATCGATTCGTCGGGGTGATTCCTGAATCCGTCCATCTGTGGTTTGGTCCCGCGCGGGCACAGGAGGATGCGCGGGTTCCCGGTGGCGGCGAGATACTCCGCGGCTGCGAGAAATTCATCGGGACCGGCCATGTGGAGCCCGCGTTTGAGCAAGACCCACGCACCGGAGTCCGCGCTGAGCTTCCCGACCACTTTCAGAAGGGAATAGTTCAGGGCGTTGCGGGTTCCGATCTGGAGGACATCGACCCCGGCGTCCAGGGCCGAGCGCAATTGATCCTCGTCCATGACCTCGACAACCAGGGGGAGGCCGGTTCGCTCCCGCGCCTCGAGCAGCGTGTCGAGAGCCCGGATATCGCCCTGGTAGGAATAGGGCATGGTGCGCGGCTTCCAGACTCCGCCCCTGAGGAGGTGCGCACCGGCTGCGCGGACCATCTCCGCCGTTTCCAGAGTGAGGCCGGGCTGGTTGGGATCGACCGTGCAGGGCCCGGCGATGAAGAGTGGCTCTTTCCCCAGACGCACCCCTGCCAGGACCAGTTCCTGCCGGGACAGCTCGGAGCGGCGTTCGAGAAGGCGATAGGACGATTCGATCCGGTCCACCCGATCAACATAGTCGAGCCCGACCAGCCGGTTGAAAAGCACCTCGTGCCTTTCATCGCCCAAAATTGCGTACACACAGCGGTGTGCACCGACGATCTCCTGGAGCCGGCAGTCGAATTCCTGGGCGATCACGGTGACTTCCCGAAGCTGCTCGGGGGTCAGGCGGTCTTCTCTCGGAAGGATGATCATCCGACGGTTCTAACACCGGAATTGGTCCAGGCAATGTTCTTTCGCAAGGAGGGAACGCAGGCTGGTGTTCCGGCTTGATGGATGTTTAGGGTATTGCCGTGTTCGACTTGTCGCTACCGGTATTCTTTTCCCTTTTCGTTACGGCGGGGCTGGTTTTTGTATTTGTATTGTGGATATACTACGACCGCATGGGGGTGCGGCGAAGGGATCGACTGAACCAGACGGTTTTCCACTGCGTGCGGTGCGGAAAGCTCTACGGTGTGCATGGCGAGGTGAAAAAAGCGTCTTGCCCGAAGTGCGGACTGGAGAACATTCCGCTGCGGTTCTGAGGGTGCGGACGGTCAGTCGCCATCAGACCAGGCCCGGAAGCTGATCGAGAGAGGTGAGGATGAGGTCCGGGTGGGCGTCGGCGCACTCAGGATGGCCCTCGCGGAGACGCAGGGAACGCTTGTCTCCCGCGAAGAGCGCGGTGCGCAATCCGGCGGAGCGGGCCGCAGCCACATCGTTGAGACGGTCGTTGCCGACGTAGAGGACGTGCTCCGGTCGCAGGTCGCCGCCGAGCCGGGAGAGGAGGCGTTCGAAAAGACGCGGGGAGGGTTTCGCCTCGCGCTCGCGGAAAGACCATACGCAGGAGCCGGGGTCGAACCCGAGTTCGTCGAGGCTTCTGCCGAGTAGGGCGGAGAAGAAACAGGGGGTAAAGAACTGGGCGTTGGATACGATGGAGAATGGGGCGAAACGGGGCGACAGTGCTGCGAGCGTCTGCTCCAGTCCCGGCATGGGCCAGACGGGGTTCACGTCCGTTTCGAAGCGCAGGGCCGTTTCCTCGATCTCTTCAGCGGTTGGAACGAGGGTCGGGGTGGCGGTCCGCAGGAACTCCATCCAGACCTCCCGGATATCGACTTCGGGCTGCAGGGCACCGGCTCGGCGGGCGGCACTTTGCTGGTCGCGGAGGGTGGCGAGGAACATTTCCGTGAGGTCATCTTTGGATGGTGTGTCCCCCCCCAGGCGGCGGAGGACTCCTTCCAGAGCTGCGCCGCGGTCGGCGGGGGCACTGTTGCCGATATCGCCCACGCCCGAAACGAGCAGGGTGCCGTACACGTCGAAAGAGATGTGGCGGATTCCCTGGAGCGGTTCGGTGGAGGGCGTGGCACCGGTGGGAACGGGTTCGAGCGGCCGGGATGCTTCCCTGATGATCCGGTGGATGCTATCCGGGGCGAGAGCGGTTTTCATGATCATGTCACGAAGTGCGGGTGGAAGCGGCGGGGATGGAGGAATCCGCGCAGGAGCGCGTCAGCGTCGGCCTGGGACGGTGGCTCGACCGGGGCCTCGGCGAGTTTTCGGTAGATCTCTGCAAGCCGTTCGGCGTACCGCGCAGGATTCCATTCGGTCCGGACGGTTTCCGCCCCTGTGTCGATCTCCCTCGATCCGGGGAGGCTGTCCGCATCGAAGGCGGGCGGCGGCACGAACTTGCGACGGTGGAAGTGGCGGAGCGCGGCCTCCTGCTCCTCTTCGCCGAGCAGCGCGAAATCGACGGCGGGTCCGCGGAAGAGGTCGGCTGCGGTCTCTTCGATGACGGTCTCGGGTGGTTGAAGCGAGAACCCGCGGTAGGCCTTGCGGAGGGCTTCCCGCCAGGCCGGGGCGGGATCTTCGGGGAGGGCATCGACCGGGACCGGAAAACGGCGGTAGAGGTGTTTCAGTTGAAGGCCCTTGTCGCCGAAGTCCGAGGTCACCTCGGGAAGATCGCGACCGACCACGGCCCGACCGTAGGTCCATGGCTCGAGAAATGACAATCCGAAGCCCTCTGCCACGCTCGTTGTAACAACCGCGCGACTACGGGCCAGACGCTCGGGAAACGGGGCAGGATCGTCCTCTGCCGCGCCGAGGCGCACTGGCAAGGCGAGGTCCTCCGCCACTCGTTTCCACTGGTTGAAGCGGGCGAGATAGGACTGGTTGGTCGGGGGGAGGGTCGTCTCGAAGCGGAACCGCCCCCCCAGCGAGTGCGCCAGAAGAAGGAACTCGCCGAGATTCTTGCGGGCCAGGGCACGCACGGGGTAGAGAAAAAGATCGCCCCCGGGATCGGTGCCACCCGGGGGGGCAGGGGGGCATGGGACGGGGTTGGGGAGCAGGTGGCGGAGGTCCGCCGGGATCCCGGCCTCGCCCAGGAGAACGTGATCGCGTCCGTTGAGAACGGCGTAGGCGATCCGGGGCGCGAAAGGGAAAGGGGGGTCAGCAGCGGAGCGGCCCTCCTCGCGCAGTCGGTGGTTCGCCGGGCGAAAGTCTTCGGCAAAATCGTGCTCGTGCAGCAGCAGGGCGCAGCCATCCCGGGCCAGGCGGGCGACGAGGCCGCTGAACGCCGCGTTCTTCCCCAGTGCCGGGTTGTGGACATGCCACACGTCGGGATCGCTGCTGCCGAATGCCTCACGGGCCCGGGTGATCACTTCGCGGTGGAGATTGTCCGCATCGGGCGGGTGGGCACCGGGTCGTGAGTAGTCCAGGCCCGGGATGACGCAGACCGCGGCGTCGCGTGCCTCAACCGGTCGGCCCGAGAGCAGGGCGTAGCGGAAACCGGGACGCTCCCGGAAGGCCGCGAGAGTCGAATCGACCACCCGGGTCACGCCCCCCGGGTCGAAGTGGTAATGGAGGATCGCGACGTTCATCGGCGGAGCCTCAGTCCGGGGTATTGTCTTCGCCGTGGAACTTCCGGCGATAGGCGGGCACCTCGATCATCGGACGGCGCTCCTCCTCGACGATGTCGAAGGTGACCTGTTCATATCGGTTTTCCTGTACCTGGAACTGCCGGTACACGGTTTCCATCTCGGGAAGTCGGTCGAACATGCCGAAGGACTTCATGCGGCGCAGGAATGTCTGGAGAATGCCGAAAGACATCTTGCCCAGTGCCAGAGTGGTCTGGTTGCGGTGCACCCGCTGGTCGAGATCGGTCTGTCCGAAGGCTTCTATCCCGTGTTCCTGATACACGTCGAGGATATGGGAAGTCTCGACACCGTAGCCGATCGGAAAGGGAATCTTCTCCAGCACCTCCCGGCGAACCGCGTATTCGCCGGAGAGCGGTTGGACGAGTGCGGTCAGTTCCGGGAAAAAGAGGGAGAAGAGCGGGCGGACCAGAATCTCCGTCACGCGCCCGCCTCCACTGGGCCGGATCCCCTGGGAGAAGGCGAGAGGCCGGTCGTAGAAAGCCTTTACGTAGCGGATGGTGTCGTTGTAGATCAGCGGAGCGACCAGTCCGTAGGCGAAGCGGGGGTGGATGTTTTTGATATCGGCATCGACGTAGCAAATGATGTCGCCCCGCAGCTGATGGATGGCTTTCCAGAGGTTCTCGCCCTTGCCTCGTTTGTCGCCTTCTTCGGGGAGGATGTCGGAGGCGAGATACACATCGGCTCCGAACGAGGAAGCCACCTCGCGGGTCCCGTCGCTGGAACCGCTGTCGATCACCGCGATCTCGTCCACCAAAGGATACCGTTCCATCAGCTCGGACCGGAAGATCACGACCTCCTTGCCGATGGTTTTTTCCTCGTTGAGGGTCGGGATGCAGAGGGAGATCGTAAGGCCCTTCTTCTCCTTTTCGCGGATAAGGGCGAGGATGTCCCAGAAATCGCTGTGGTGGAACGTGTTGGTCTGGAGCCAGCTCTCGATCTTATCCATCGCATTCACCTTCGTCGATGGCCCGGAGCAGGCCGATGAGTTGGGCCACCCCCTGAAAAACAGGGGATATCCGCACCGTTTCGTTCTTTTCGTGCAGGTGTTCGCCGTGGCTGAGGCCGACCGTCACCCCCGGGATTCCCCGGTCGATCAGGGCGCACAATTCTCCGGTGCTAGGCGCGATCACCTGCTCGACGCCCAGGGTCCTGATGATGGCGCGGGTGGTGCGCACGAGCGGATGAGAGAAGGAGATGCCGCCACGGTTGCGCCGGGCGACGATGTTCAAGGTGACCGACACCTCGTTCTCGGCGGCCAGTTCCTCGACGATCTCGGCGATCTCGGACTCGATCCGCTCAGCGCGCTCCTGCTCCTCGCTTTTCACCTCGAAGCGGAGGGTGGCGGTGGGGGCGGCGGTGCCGAAGGTGTTGCCTGCCATGACCGATCCCAGGTTGATTGTGGTGACCGGGTTCGAGGGCAGGGGGATGCCCTGGATACGGGTGATCAGACGATTCAGGACCACGATGGCACTGCCCTCGGGAAGGCGCTTCCAATCGTATTCCTCGGGCACCTCGATGTTGATCTCGCCGCGCAACATGCCGAGGGATGCGTAGCTGAGCCGCCCCAGCTGGATGGCGCGCAGGCAAATCCCGAAATCGATGGGCCGCGGATAGTTCCCGACAAAGAAGCGCATTCCGCCGATATTGCCCACCCCGATGGACTGGGAAGTGCCGAGGAGCAGGAGGTTGGAATCGAGATGCACCCCGAAGCGTTCGAGGATGAGCGGCAACGCCGAAAGGACCCCCAGGCCAAGGCTGTTTTCGCATATCCCGCGCCCGGTGATCGAATCGGTCCCAACCGTCATCGATAGATCGGCACCCGTGTAGTGGATCGTGTCGAGGTTGGCGGAAACGAGGATCTCCCGTTCCCCCCTGGCACCCGGAAGAATCGCTGCCACGTTGTTCTTCTCGTCCACCGAGATATGCTCGAGACCGGCCTCGGTGAACCGGTCCCGCATGAAGACGACCCGCTGCGACTCGTCGAACGTGGGTGCAGGGAGCTCGCCACACATCACCGCGTTCGCCAGGATAACCTCCCGGACAGCCTCGATCGCGGCCGGATCGGGAATCAGCCCCTCAACCGTTTCCGGCTCTCCGCCTGCATCGTTCTGTTCGGATTGTTTCGACATTCCCCGCCATTATCCCGGCGCAGGGGCGGCCGCGGCAAGATGTTTGTGAGAAAGGGGGGGAGGCTCGGAGATTTCCCTCACGGGTCGGGGAGTGTCTGCGGCGGACAGGATGATTCTTCCGTCCAACTGGCTGTCAGATGTCAGTAGTCGGGCGGATTCTACCCCCCCGACTTCCCGGAAAGAGCGTGCCATTGGTCCTCTCGATCAATGTTCATCGGGGGCTCCTCTGCATCTGCTTCTGAGCATGATGGTGTTCATGCTGATGTGTGGCGAAGTCAACGAAGAGTTTTAGAAGAATGACGCACACAGTGAAGATCGTTGCGTGGCCCGGATTTGGGAACCGGCTTTCGGCGAGGCCCGCCAACAGGATTACGAACACGATCAAGGCCAGTCTCACATACGGCCAGAAGAGGAGCACCAACACGTTCGTGCGCTCGTACTCACGCCGATGCTTCACGTTGATACCTGAATGTCCGGGAAGGCAAGAAAATTTATGACAGAAAAAATGTTTTCGGCAAGAAAAATTTAGACTGACAAAATTTTTGGGCCATAGACCTCCCTCAGGAGATTGGGGGCTTGGAGTTCAGTCATCGGGGCAATGGCGGTTGGTTCTATGGGGCCTCCCATTCTGGCGCAGATATGAAAAATGTGTTGACAGGTGGGGCAAAATGGGGGGAAATGGGGGGAATCGGTTTGTGATGGAATTTGATGGTTGAGCATGGTTGCTGCGGAGAGAGCTTTTTACGTCGGCGAGTTTGAACACTCGGTCGATGCCAAGGGGCGTCTTACCATTCCCTCCAAGTGGCGTTTCAAGGGGGATGAGGCGGACGTATATCTTGCGCTGCCCAACCTCGGGGGGTTTATCACCGTGTATCCGCCCAGGATGATCGACCGCTTCGAGGAGCAGATCTCGAAGATCAGTCTCGGGGACGCCGAAGGGCAAAGGCTGGTGACGATGCTGGGCTCCATGTCCCACTCCTTCGGCTGCGACAAGCAGGGTCGGATCAATTTGAACGAGAAGCTGCTCAAGCATGCCGGCATTGGCAAGAAGGCGGTACTGGTGGGCAATTTCAGCTATTTCACCATCCATGCCGCCGAGAAGTATGAGGGCCCTGATCTCGGCGATCCTGACCTGATGAACCGCATTCTTCGCGAGATCAATGTCTGATGTGCTCAAAGGGGGGGACCGTGTCCACGAACCGGTTTTGCTGGCGGAGTCGCTGGAGGGTCTCCAAGCGAGCAGATGCGGTGTTTATCTGGACGCGACCTTCGGCGGTGGCGGGCATTCCCGCGCGATTCTGGAGTCCAACGTCTCAAATCGTTTGACCGCCCTGGATCGAGACCCTGCAGCAGAGGAGCGTGCGAAACGCATGGCGGGGGATTTTCCGGGGAGATTTTCTTTTCTGCGGATGGACTTCGGGGATTTGGCGGATTACGACGAATTCGGGTTTGACGGGATATTGTTCGATCTTGGGTTGTCGTCGTTCCAACTCGATGAAGCGGAGCGTGGGTTTTCGTTCCTTTCCGACGCTCCCCTGGACATGCGGATGGACCCCGACCACGGGGTCACGGCTTCGGAATTTCTTGAAACGGCCCCCCTTGCGAGGATTGAGGAGGCTGTCCGCGATTTCGGCGAGGAGCGTTTCTGGCGGCGTGTGTCGGGGGCGATTCTGGACGCGCGGGGGACCGGGCGTTTGGACCGGACCCTTTCGTTCGCCGATCTGGTGACGCAAGCCCTTCCTCCCCCGGCCCGCCGGGGGCGCATCCATCCGGCCACGCGAACGTTCCAGGGGGTGCGTATCGCGGTGAACGGCGAACTCGAATCGGTTGGGCGGGCACTGCCTGCCGGATTCAGGCGTCTGATTCCGGGAGGGCGCATGGTGGTGATCAGCTTTCATTCTCTTGAGGATCGCATCGTGAAGCGTTTCTTCCGGGTGATGGCCGGTCGTCCCGAAGGACGGGACGACAGCCGCTTCCAGGACCAGAGAACGGTCCTGGCGGACCTTCCTTTCTCGCGGCCCGTCCGTCCCTCGGAAGAGGAGACCCGCCGCAACCCTCGCAGCAGATCGGCGCGGCTTCGTGTGCTCATCAAAAAACCCCGCATCCCATGAAAACCCCGACCCAGAATCTTCTTCCTCCGGTTAACCTGCTGCTTCTAGGGATACTTCTCGCCGTGGCACTTCTGGGTGGACTGTCCCAGGTGTGGGTCCAGCGGCAGATTGGTCGGAGTGCCGCCCAAATCGAGAGGCACGAAGTGGAGCTGCGCGATCTCGAACGCAAGAACCGTTACATGGACGGTCGGCTCGCCGAGGCACATCGACCCGACGAATTGATCCGCATGGCCGGACCCGATCTGCGGCGTCCGGACTGGGAGCAGATTCTTCGTGTGGAGAGATCGTTTGACCGTGACGGGAACCGGGTGGTCCGTCTCGTCCCCTACAGCAAACCAACCGAAGTCGCCTCCCGTTTCTGAATGGCCGTACCTCCCTTCATAGGCGCATTCCGGTATGGCCTGATCCTCGTCGCTATTTTTCTGGGCTTTGCCGGGGTGTTCGTCCGTCTGCTCCATTTGCAGATTCTGGAGCGTGATCGCTATGTCGCGTTCGCGCAGGAAAGCCGCGAGCGGTTCGACCGGCTGAAGGCGGCGCGGGGACCGATCACCGACCGCACGGGAAATCTGCTCGCCACGACACGGACGGTAATCGAGTTGGGCGTGGACCCGCAGAGCCTGGTGCGCGAGGATTTCACGAAGATCGGGGAATTGGCGGATGTTCTGGAACTCCCGGAAGCAACAATCCGGGCGGCGTTCGAGAGGCGGGAGCGTATTGATCCGCGGACCAGGGAAACGAAGCCCGTGCAATGGGTTAAACTGGTCGATGCGATGGACCAGGAGGACTACGAGAGGGTGGGAGAGGTCGGTATCCGGGCGGTGTATGGCATCTACAAGAACCAGCGATTGTATCCGGCGGGTTCGATGGCAGCGCACCTGATCGGCTTTATGGCCGACAACGGCGAGGCCTACTATGGCGTCGAGCAGGCTATGGACTTCTACCTGCAGGGCCACGATGGCTGGAGGGAGTCCGAGAAGGACGGTCGCCGCCGCGAGCTTGCCCAGTTCCGGTGGCGAGAGGTGGCACCCCGTCCTGGCCTGGGAGTTGAGCTGACGCTTGACCTGGTCATGCAGACGGCGGTGGAGAAGGAACTCGACCGCATCGTCGATGAATACGCCCCGGCGGCGGCTTCGATCATCGTGTCGGACGCCCGGACGGGTGACCTTCTGGCTCTGGGGAACCGTCCCACCTTCGACCCCAACGCCCACTCTGACTCACCCAGGGAGAGCTGGAGCAACCGTGCCCTGACCACGGTGTACGAACCCGGATCGGTCTTTAAGATCGTGGCTGCATCCGGGGCTCTGGAGGAGGGTTTGGTGAGTCCCGAAACGATCATCAATTGCGGCTTTTCCCAGGTGCAATACCGCGGACGCACGGTGAGTCTGCCTGGGGACCACCATCCCTACGGGGATTTGACGGTCGAGGAAATCGTCGTCAAATCGAGCAACCGCGGTGCGGCCCGCCTGGGCATGGCTCTGGGGGACGAGCGGATGTTTGCCTACGCGCGGGCTTTTGGATTCGGAGAAAAGACCGACCTGCGCCTGGGGGCTGAGTCGCGCGGAATCCTGCATCCGGTTTCCGAATGGGACGGTCTGACGATCAGTCGGCTCCCCATGGGGCACGCCGTATCCGCCACCCCGGTTCAGGTGCACTCGGCGATGTCGGTGCTCGCGGCGGGTGGGGTATTGCGGCCCTTGCGGCTGGTGCGGCGGGTCTTTGACGCGGATGGTGCCACAGTTCTTTCCTTCGGGCACGAACCGGGCGGGCGGGTGTTGTCCCGGAAGACTGCAGAGACCATGGCCGCTTTTCTGGAAAAAGTGGTCGGACCTGAGGGCACGGCGCGCCGGGCGTTTATCGACGGACTGCGCGCAGCCGGCAAGACCGGAACGACCCAGATGATCGTGGACGGTCGTTATTCGAATCGTCATCACATCGCGTCCTTCAGCGGATTCCTTCCCGCCGACGATCCGGAGGTCGTGATCACTGTGGTGGTAGAGGATCCGCAATTGGATGGCATTGGTTACGGCGGGGTGGTGGCAGCACCGGTTTTCCGGTCAATTGCGGAGACTGCGGCCCACCATCTGCGAGTGGTGCCGGAAGGGATCATTGGCGGACCGCTGCTGGCGGACCGCCCGGAAGGAGGTGCGCGTTGAGACTTCCCGATCTGCAGATCAGCACGTTGATCGAGAACAGGTTCTGGGCCCCCGGAATGATTCCTCCGGGTGGCGGTTCCCTGTCCTTCCCCGCGGGGCCGACCCTGCGGAAGCTGCTCTCCGGTGTGAAGACCGTTGCCTGCAAAGGATCGCTCGACCGCGAGGTGCGGGCGATCATCACGGACAGCCGCCGGGTCACCCCGGGCAGTCTCTTTTTCGCCCGGCGGGGACTGCGGACGGACGGGCGATTGTTTGTCGAAGAGGCGATCGACCGGGGGGCCGTCGGAGTGGTGACGGAGGATCCGCCCGGAACCCATTCGGGGATCGTGTTCATCCAGGTCGAGTCGGCTCCACGGGCCCTGGCTTCGATGGCGGGGAATTTCTACAACTGGCCGGACCGGCATTTGAAAACGGTCGGCATCACCGGGACGAACGGGAAGACAACGGTCTCCTGGCTCGCACGCGAGCTTCTGGCCGGGACCTTGGGCAAGACCGGGTTGATCGGCACGATCCATTACGATCTTGGAGGGCGGACCGTGCCCTCTTACAAGACCACACCCGAGTCGGTCGATACCTTTGCGCTCTTCCGGCAGATGATCGATGCGGACTGCCGCGCTGCGGTGATGGAGGTCAGCTCCCACGGGATCGACCAGTTCCGGGTCGATGGCATGGACTTCGACGTTGCCGCCTTTCTAAACCTGACGCAGGACCATCTGGATTATCACAAGACCATGGAGGACTATTACCGCGTCAAGCGGCGTCTCTTCGACGGTGCGAACGGCTCACGGCCCCGGGTGGCGGTGGTGAACCTCGACGACGGATACGGGCGGCGGTTGGCCGGGGAGATTTCGGCGGACCTGCCGGACGGATTCCGCCTGGTGACCTTTGGAACCGCCGCCGCTGCTGACTACCGGGCGGTCGATCCGGAATTCTCGCGCACCGGGATATCCTTCCGGTTTGTTGCGGGGGAGCATGAATTCGAGGTGAGCACTCCCATGGCCGGACGGTTCAACCTTTCGAATCTCCTCGCAGCCCTGGCGATTGCGGCCGAGGCCGGGTGTGATTTATCCAAAGCTCCGCCGATTCTTTCTTCGTTCGCCGGGGTGCCAGGACGCCTCGAGCGGATCGACGAGGGGCAGCCACACGGTGTCTTCGTCGATTACGCGCACACCGATGACGCGCTTCGTTCTACTCTCGAAGTTCTCCGGGAGGTGACTCCGGGTCGCGTTCATCTGGTATTCGGCTGCGGTGGCGACCGCGACCGGGGCAAGCGCCCGTTGATGATGCACGTGGGGCAGACCTTTGCCGATTTCTGTTGGGTGACCGCCGACAATCCCCGGTCCGAGTCGCTGGAGCAAATCTTCGACGACATGCACAAGGGGGTGACCAAGACGGAAACGGTCGAATTCGTGGAGGACCGCCGCATGGCGATCAGCCGTGCACTCGACAGAGTGGAGCCCGAAGACACCCTCTTGATCGCCGGAAAGGGGCACGAGCCCTATATGGAGTTCGGAGACACCATCGTGCCGTTCGACGACCGGCAGGTCGCCAGGGAATTGATACGGGTGAAGAATCTGCGTCCATGAGCAACGGGGACTTCGTTTTCTCGAGGTCGTTTATCGACCGGACTCTCGCACCGCGATGGGCGGGAGCGGACGGGTTTGAGGGCGCGAAGGGTTTCTCCATCGACACACGCACTCTCCAGGCGGGCGAGATTTTCGTGGCCTTGCGCACGGGTCGCCGGGACGGCCATGAATTCCTGTCTGCCGCTGCCAAAGCCCGCGCGGCCGCAGCTTTGGTGTCGGAAGCACCTGCGAATCCCCCGCTGCCACTGATCGTCGTGCCGGACACCCTGGATGCCCTGCAACGACTCGGTGCGGCCTGGCGCCGCCGTTGGGGTGGTCGCATCGTGGCGGTCACCGGCAGTTGCGGCAAGACCTCAACCAAGGAATTGCTCGGGGAAATTCTTGGGGCGGAGGATACCCTTGTCTCACCCGGAAACCTCAACAACCACATCGGGGTACCGCTGAGTCTGCTGCTGCTGCGTCCCCACCACCGGAGGGCGGTGATCGAGGCCGGAATCAACGAGGGGGGCGAGATGGACATGCTCGCAGACTGGATCGCTCCGGAGGCAGCTGTGGTCACCACCATAGGTCCGGCCCACCTGGAGAAACTGGGGAGCCTGGAAGGGATCGCCGCGGAGAAGGCCCGCTTGCCGCTGGCTGCCTCCGAGTCGGTCTTTCTGGGTCCTGCGTGTGCCGGATACGAAGCCTTCACCGGCGGAGCATTCGCCTCGCCTCATTGGCTGTTGCCGGTCGTTTCGGACGGATTGCCCGGATTGCGGGGCGATGTCTGGAGGATTTTCTGTGGAGAGGGGGAGGTGAGGCTGCACCCTCATGCGGACGGTGGCCGTAGTCTGGCTTTTCCCGCACCGCGGGCTACGCCGGGGATGATCGAGAACATGGCGTTGGCCGCTTTGGTGGCGAGGGTCGAGGGGGTGTCGGATGAGACCATCATCGAGCGACTCGCCTCCTGGCGACCGGTGCCCCAGCGGGGGGAAGTGCTGGAAGTCCAGGGGCGCGTTTTTTATGCCGACCACTACAACGCAAATCCGGCGTCCTTCGCCGACGCAGTGCATTTTTTCAACAAATGTTATCCGCAAGCACCCAGGGTATGGGTGATCGGAGGCATGGAGGAACTCGGGGCGGAAAGTCCGGCTTGGCACCGCAAGCTCGCTGAAGCGTTGCCGTTGGTGGACGGAGATTGTGTGTTTCTGGTCGGGGAAGCTACCCGGGAGATGTTGCCCGTTCTGTCGCGCAGGATTGAGCCGGACCGGGTGGTCCATGCGGAGAAGGCGGACGAAATTGCCGGGAAAGTGGCCGCATCACCGGGAGCGGTCTTCCTGAAAGGGAGCCGGATACACGCACTGGAAAAGATTCTCGATTCCCTCGCGGACGCTGTTTGAGGATGCCGGATGCTGTTTTATCTGGAGAATCTTGAGCCGCTTTGGGGTCCGTTTCGCCTGTTTGGTTACATCACCGTGCGGGCGGTGCTGGCCGGGCTGACCGGTTTCGCCTTCTGCCTCGTTTTCGGCCCCACCGTGATCCGCTTTCTCCAGCGGCTCCGGATGAAGGAGACGGGTCGGAGCGAGGGAGTGGTCGGCCATCTGGCGGTGTTGCACTCGGGGAAAAAGGAGACGCCCACCATGGGTGGCCTGTTGCTGTTCGGTGCGGTTACTGTAGCGGTGTTCCTTTGTGCCCGGCCAAACGTGTACGCATTTGTATCGTGGTTGGTGTACGCCGGTCTGACGGCCATCGGTTTCCTGGACGACTATCGCAAAGTGGTGGCCCGCAATAGCGATGGGCTTCCGGGCCGTTGGAAGCTTCTCGGACAGGCGGCCATCGCGGCAGTGGCACTGGGAATCCTGCTGTTGCACCCCGATACCTCCGCGACCGTGCGTGAGCTTTGGGTGCCTTTCGTGAAGGAGGCTGCAGTGGAAAGCCTGCCAGTGTGGATTCTTTTCCCCTTCTTCTTTCTGATTCTGGCCGGTTCCAGCAACGCGATCAACCTGACCGATGGCATCGACGGACTGGCCATTGGATGCACCGTTACTTCCGCCTTGGCCTTTGCGCTGATGGCGTATTTTGCCGGCAACAGCATCATCGCCGACTACCTTTTGGTCAGCTATCTTCCGGGCACCGGGGAACTCGCAGTGGTCTGTGCCGGACTGCTCGGTGCGAGCCTTGGATTCCTGTGGTTCAATGCGCACCCGGCCGAGGTGTTTATGGGTGACACAGGATCACTCGCCCTCGGCGGTTTGGTCGGTACGGTGGCCTTTCTCATCCACCAGCCCTTCACCCTTGTCATCGTGGGCGGAATCTTCGTCCTCGAGGCGGTTTCGGTGATCCTGCAGGTCGTCTCTTTCAAGACCCGGCGCAAACGAATTTTCCTGATGGCACCCATCCACCACCACTTCGAGCTGAAGAACTGGCACGAGAACAAAGTGGTGATCCGTTTCTGGATCATCTCACTGGCCTGCGCCATCGCGGGTCTGGCATCGTTGCGACTGCGGTAGGGGTTGTCGATCCCGGAGCCATTGCACTCGGACCGCCCATCGGAACCGGCATGATCGAGAGCGGCAATGGACATGTCGTCCACGATCGTCTCAAAGGACGTGGAATGGCTCGGCTGCCTCGGAGCGGAGAATCTGTGGCTCAAGCCACGGCCTTCACCGCATCAGTCAGGAGATCTCAATACCGCGAAAACCCACCGGGAAAACCCACCGGGAAAACCGCATACCTCCACCCACCTGTAGCTACACCCGGTCGGAACTTTTGTCATGTTTCAACTGACGATCGTCAGTTGAAACATGTAAGTTTTTCCTGGGACTGGTTCATCGAGATGATGGGGTAGCAGCAAAAAGGGAGATGCGCTGGTCCGGTTCGTATTTGGCCGCCTTCGTATCGACGGGCTGGATTTCGGGGTTTTGCGTGCGGGATTTTTGGGGTTCGCCGCGCGGGATTCCGGGATTCGACGCGCGGGATTTTGGGGTTCGACGCGCGGGATTCCGGGATTTTTTGGGTGGGATTTTCGGGGTTTTGCGGATGGGATTTCGGGTCTTGATTTTTTCCCGGAAGGGGTCATGATCACCGGTTTTCCCAAATTTCAGCCTATCTACACGAGATTCCGTATGGACAAGATCACACTGAGTGTTTCCCCCCGTGAAACTGCGGGTTCCTCGGCTTCCGGTCGCCTTCGTCGCGAGGGCCGGGTTCCGGCAGTTGTTTACGGTGCAAGCGGCACCCGCAACGTCTCCGTTGAGCGCGGACCGTTCCTCAAGGTCTGGCGGCAGGCTGGTCAGTCGTCCATTGTCAACATCAGCGACGGATCGAAGGACGAGATGATGACCCTGATCCAGGATGTCCAGCGTGATCCCCTTTCGGGCGATTTCGTACACATCGATTTTCTGGAATTGACCAAGGGCCATGCGATCACGGCAAACATTCCCTTACATGTTTCGGGTAATCCGGTCGGTGTCCACCAGGGCGGCGGCGTTCTGGATATCCAATTGCACGAGGTGGAGGTGCGGTGCCTTCCGATGGATCTGCCTCACCAGATCGATGTGGATGTTTCCGGACTGGATCTGGGCGAGTCCTTGCACATCCGTGACCTGCCGGTGCTGAAAGGCGTCGAGTATGTCGGCGACGCCGAGCAGCCGGTCGCCGGTGTTTCGCATCCTGTCACCGAGGAGGAGGTCGTGGACGAGGAGGCAGAGGACGCCGAGCCGGAGGTGATCAAGGAGAAGAAGGAGGAAGAGGGAGAATCCGAAGAGGAGGAGTCCGCCGAGGGATAGGTTTCCCGGCTGCGGGGTGGTCATGGAACGGGTGCGCGTCATCGTTGGTCTGGGGAATCCGGGCGACGAGTATCGGAAGACCCGGCACAATGCCGGTTTTCTGCTGCTGGACCGCATGGCCGCTGCCCACGGACGTCCCTGGGTGCGGGAACGCAAGTTTCAGGCCGAAACCACCGTTGTCGAGTTTGGGGGAAGGCCGGTGCTGCTCGTCAAGCCGCTGACCTTCGTAAACCGCTCCGGGGAAACGGTTGCGGCTCTTAGCCGTTACTACCGTTATCAACCGCACCGTTTTTGCGTCGTCTATGACGACATCACGCTCGATCCCGGTCGGATCAAGCTCTCGGTCGCCGGGGGTGCGGGCGGGCACAACGGGGTCGCCGATTTGAAGGCGCGGTTAGGGGAGGGTTTCCACCGCATGAGGATCGGTGTCGGGGGCAAGCCGGATTCCCGTATGGATTTGAAGGATTGGGTGCTCGGTCGGATACCCGCGGAGGAGGAGCCTTTGTACGAAGAGGCCTTCGACGCCGCGGCATCCGGTCTCGGGCTGCTGGTGACCCAGGGGGTCGAGCGGGCCATGAACCGCGTGAACACGAAAAGCAAAGCATCATGAGCAAGGACAAAAACCGGAACTACCGGGCCACTTTCATTCTGGACACCCGCGGGGTCGAAGCACCGGTCGATGAGCTGGTCGAAACCTACGCCGGGATCATCGGCGAGGTCGGGGGCACGGTCGATAGCACCGACAACATCGGGAATCTCGATTTCGCCCGCAAGGCCGCCAACGGCCTTCCCGCAGGTATCTTCGTCCAGTATCTTTTCTCGGCCCCTGCAACCGCGCCGGAGCAATTGCAGGAAAAGGTCCGGCTTGACCGCAAGGTCAACCGGCTCATGGTCGAGAACGCCTGAAAACTTTTTCCCCGAAACCGTCAAATCCCCGCCAGCCATGCCCTCCTACAACCGCGTCATCCTCATCGGCAATCTCACCCGCGACCCGGAGGTGCGCTTCGCCAGCGGCAACAACGCGATCTGCAAGTTCGGTCTGGCGGTTTCGCGCAACTACACCACGCGCGACGGCGAGAAGAGGGAGGAAACCACCTTCGTCGATATCGATGCCTTCGGCAAGGTCGGCGAGATTCTCGGCAAGTACCTGTCGAAGGGACGTCCCGTCATGATCGAAGGACGGCTGCAGCTCGACACATGGGAATCCAAGGAGGGCGACAAACGCTCCAAGCTGAAGGTCGTTTGCGAAAATTTCCAGTTCCTCGGCGGACGCGGCGGCGACGACGCTCCCACCGGGGGAAACGGGGGCGGCTCCTATGAGCGCACTTCCCCACCCAAGAGGGAGGGCGGGGCACGCTCCGGTGGTGGCGACTCGGCGGAATTTGACGACGAAGACATCCCTTTCTGAACCTTTCAATCAAACTGATACCATGGCACAATCGGAAGTAGTCCTCTTGCAACCCGTCCCGAACGTGGGCGGTGAAGGTGAAAAAGTGAAGGTGAAGGCCGGCTACGCCCGGAATTTCCTGATCCCGCGCAAACTGGCCATCCCGGCGACCCGTTCGACCATCCGCCAGATCGACGCGCTGCGCAGACGGCGCGAGGAGCGCGAGGCCGCAGAACTGGGCGCGGCCCGCGAGGTTCTCGAAAAGCTCGGGGCACTGCGTCTGACCGTCGTCGTCAAGACCGGCGAGGGAGGCAAGATGTTCGGTGCGGTCACCCAGCAGGACCTGGTGGCGAAGATCGCCGAAAACGGGGTGGAGATCGACCGCAAGCAAGTCCACCTCCCCGCCCCGGTCAAGACCCTGGGCGACCACACCGTGACCATCAAGCTCCACCCGCAAGTGCAGGGTGAGCTGCGCTTCGAAGTCGTTTCGGAGAATCCGATCGAGGACTGAGGCAGACGGGACCAGGGGAGTATGGGATTGGCCTCCTGCATGTTGGAGCTGAGGAATCCCCGTCTGCCGGGGAATCAGCCTGTGCAGACCGAGGCACTCGCCGATTCGGGGTCGGTTTACCTCTCGATTCCGGAGCATGTTCGTTTGCAGCTCGCTTTGGAAATCGAAGACCGGAAAGAAATCACTCTGGCCAATGGCACCAGGGAGATGGTTCCCTACGTCGGGCCGGTCGAGACCCGCTTCAGGAACAGGCGGGCTTTTGTCGGAGCCATCGTCACGGGGGATGAGGTTTTGCTGGGAGCAATTCCCATGGAGGATATGGATTTGGTCGTGCTCCCGCATGATCGGAGAGTTGACATGAATCCCCGGAATCCGAATGTCGCTGCGGCGTCGGCGAAGTGACGTTCTTCTGGGCCGATGGCCCTCCTCCGGATGCGGGGTGCCTTGCTTTGGGGTTGGATTCCTGGCTCAATAGTCCCAAGCTCGGGTTCATGGAGTTCTTGCACGATGATTTTCTGCTGCGGGGTCCGACCGCGCGGCGACTTTTCCACGAGGTGGCGCGGGACCTGCCGATCATCGACTACCATTGCCATCTTCCCCCGGTGGATTTGGCGGGAAACCGGTGCTTCGGGAATCTGTTCGAGGCCTGGCTGGAGGGAGACCACTACAAGTGGCGGGCCATGCGTTCGAATGGGATCGACGAGAAGTTCTGCACTGGTGACGCCGATCCCTACGACAAGTTCCTGGCCTTCGCCCGCACCGTCCCCCGTGCAGTTCGCAATCCACTCTATCACTGGACCCATCTCGAACTGCGGCGGTATTTCGACTACGACGGTCTTCTCGACGAATCCACCGCGCCGCGGGTGTGGGAGATGGCCAACGAGCGCTTGAGCGGTGGGGACCTGGATGTTGAGGGGATCCTGCGGCGCTTCCGGGTCGAGGTGGTCTGCACCACCGACGATCCGACCGATTCGCTCGAACACCACAAGTCGCTCGCCGGGCGTTCCTTCCCGGCGCGGGTCTTTCCGGCGTTTCGACCCGACAAGGCGTTGATGCCCGAAAAGACCGAAGCCTTCAACGCGTGGGTCGATGCCCTGGCCCGGCGGGTGGGGCGGCCCATCGCCTCGATGGGGGATTTCCTGGGTGCCGTCGAAGAGAGGCACTCGTTCTTCCATAAAATGGGTTGCCGACTTTCGGATCACGGGCTTGAGACCGCTCCCGCAGTGGAGATCGACGCGGAACGTGCGGAGGTCGTCTTCGAAAACATCCGCGACGGGGGACGGCCCTCGCCGCAGGAGGCCGAGGGACTGGCCGCGTTTCTCGCGGTGCGGATGGCCGCACTCGATTACGAGAAGGGCTGGACCCGACAGTACCATCTCGGGGCGATGCGCAACAACAACTCCCGCCTCTTCCGGGCACTCGGGCCGGACACCGGTTTCGATTCGATCGGGGATTGGTCGCAGGCCGGTCGCCTGGCCCGCCATCTCGATATGATGGACCGCCGGGAACAGCTTCCCAAGACCATCCTCTACACCCTGAATCCATCGGACAATTACGTGTTCGCGACCATGATCGGAAACTTCCAGGACGGCAGCGTGCCGGGCAAGGTCCAGTTCGGCTCGGGGTGGTGGTTCAATGACCAGATTGAGGGAATGGAGGCCCAGATGAACGCACTCTCCAACCTGGGTCTGCTCTCGCGCTTCGTCGGGATGTTGACCGATTCCCGCTCCTTTCTGTCATTCCCGCGGCACGAGTATTTCCGCCGGATTCTGTGCAACCTGGTCGGTCGCGATGTGGACGAGGGGTTGATCCCGGACGAACCGGATCTGACCGATTCGCTGGTGCGTGCGGTTTGCTACGGGAACGCACGCGATTTCTTCGGCTTTCCGGAGCAGGTTTGACCTGTCGTTTCAGAATTCCCAGAAGATCGGCACGAGCAGGACGGTTCCGACGGCGTAGAGAAGGTTCAGTGGCAGGCCGACTTTCAGAAAATCGGTAAAGCGGTAGGCACCGACCCCGTACACCAGGGTGTTGGTCTGGTAACCGATCGGAGTGGCGAAGCTGGCGGACGAGCCGATGCAGCACGCAATTGCGAAGGGGCGGGGGTCGAGGCCGGCACTCAGCGCAAGGG